>JAICIM010000454.1 GCA_025928885.1 Ktedonobacteraceae bacterium
ATCGCGCCTGGTTCACCATTCTCAAAAGGGTCACCAGGCGCGATAAAGTCGCGCGGCTACGAACCAGGGGGGATCATCACCATACGTTGTTTATCTTCCACAGTTTACGAACCAGCAGGAGATCATCACCATACGTTGTTCATTTTCCAAAGCACTTTTGCCAATTTTAAAATCTTATATATATCTAGTGGTCTAGATGTCTTGACAAATTCTCCCGCAGAGCATATAGTATGTGCAGGTGCTTCATTCATAAGTTTCTATGTTTAGACCATTCCTCGCAATCATAAAAATCAGAAAGGAGAGACGTTACAGGCCTATATCACAATGATGGTGATAGCTGGCCCATGATTCATTATACCACCACGCGTGATACGCGAATCTGTTTCATGCCGCATCCAATGAAGATTACTTGAATTGGGGCAAGAAAAGGAGTTGCATGTTCAGTAACTCCATCTATCTCTTTCACAAGAGGAGAGGTTATTTATGAGCACTATTGACACATCATCGCAGGCAACCACCCCACCTAGCAGTTCTAGTTTCGGTAATCGCGCACTTGGCGCATTACAAAACCTGGGGCGCTCACTCATGCTACCGGTCGCCGTCCTCCCTGTTGCCGCTCTATTGCTCAGGTTCGGACAGGCTGATATCTGGCAGGCCATTTTACAGAATCCCAACGCCACGGGCATTCCCTTTCTGGCTGATGCTGGCGGGGCAATTTTTGGCAACTTGCCGATGATTTTCGCTGTTGGTATTGCCTTTGGTCTCGCAGGCGGCGAAGGTGCCGCTGCATTATCAGGACTCGTTGGATTTCTCATATTTACCGCTGTTTTTAACGATTTTATCCCGATTGGTAAGGGTGCGCACAACAATAACATGGATGTGCTTTCGGGCATCCTGATGGGTCTGGTGGCGGCCTGGTTCTATCGCCGCTATCACAACATTCGCCTCCCTGATTACCTCGGCTTCTTTGGTGGACGACGCTTCGTACCAATCATCACCGGCCTGGCCGCCGTCGTGCTGGGCGTCATTTTTGGGTACGTCTGGCAACCTGTTCAGATTGGCATTAACGCACTTGGCGTTGGTATCATCTCGCTTGGACCTCTTGGCCCTGGCATCTACGGTTTCTTAAATCGCTTGCTCATTCCGTTGGGACTGCATCACATCATCAACAGCTACATCTGGTTCCAGCTTGGCGATTTCCACGGCACGCATGGCGATCTTCAGCGCTACTTCGCTGGCGATCCTTCTGCGGGACTCTTCGAGTCTGGCTTCTTCCCGATGATGATGTTTGGTCTGCCCGCCGCCGCACTAGCGATGATTCGTCAGGCACGCTATCCCAAAGTTGCTGCTGGTATTTTGCTCTCAGCTGCCTTTGCATCGTTCCTGACCGGCATCACCGAGCCAATCGAATTTGCCTTCATTTTCGTGGCACCAGTGCTTTTCTTCATCCATGCACTTCTGACCGGCACATTGCTGTTCGTCAGCGCCTTGCTCAACATTAAAATCGCCTTTGGCTTCTCAGCAGGCTTGATCGACTACGTGTTGAACTTCACCAAGCCAAATACGACCAATGCCTGGCTCGTGCTGGTGCTTGGCGTGATCTATGCCGTCATCTACTACTTCCTGTTCAGCTTCTGTATCCGCGTCTTCAATCTGGGTACACCAGGACGTGGCGAAGCCTCGACTGGTCTGGCTGCTGACTGGATCTTGCCTGAAAGCCAGCGTGGTCCTGCTCCCTCTAAAGCGAAGAAGGAAAAGGCTGCCGCTGCGGTTGACAGTAATGATACGCTGGCGACACAGATCATTACAGCACTGGGCGGCAACTCAAATATTGAGAGCGTTGAGGGATGTATCACCCGCCTGCGCCTCTTTATTGCGGAGCCGGACAAGATCGACGAGCCAGCATTGAAGGGCCTCGGCGCAGCAGGTGTCATGAAGCAGGGCAAAGTTGTCCAGGTTGTTATGGGGATGCAATCTGATAACATTGCCACCAGTATGCAACGCATCATGAAAGAGGGTAGTGCGGAAGAAGAGGCGGAGAAGTAACACACGAAAAGGGTAGATGAATCATGGCAGAGATACACGTTCTAGCGCCACTTGATGGCACAGTAGTTGAACTGGAAAAAGTCCCGGATCAAGTCTTTGCACAGAAGATGGTGGGCGATGGCGTCGCGATCGATCCCAGTGGTCAACTTGCCGTAGCTCCCATTGCTGGCGATCTTGTGAAGCTATTTCCGGGCGGTCACGCCTTTGGCATCTCGACAAAAGAGGGTATTGAGCTGATCGTACACATCGGCCTCGATACCGTCGAACTCAACGGCGAAGGCTTTGAGAATATTGCCAGAGAGGGCCAGAAGGTCAAGGTTGGGACACCTATTGTCCGCTTTAATCGAGCTGTTATCGAGCGAGCTGGCAGGGTGATCCTCAGCCCGGTCGTTTCTTCTGGAAACGGAACTATTGTGCGCCGGGCCAGCGGCATAGTGCGGGCCGGACGTGATACTCTCTTCGTGTTGAAAGTGTGATTGTCCGCTCCAGGTATGGCTTCGCTGTTTATGAAGCCATACCCGGGCTGACATCTATTATAGATAGCTTGATAGCTTGATAGCTTGCTCACAATAACAGATTGGTGACAAGGAGCAACGGGTATGGAACAAACGCAGGAAGAACGAACGGTCATACTGGGTAGCAAATCGGGGCTACATGCGCGACCAGCTGCGGTTTTTGTCCAGAAAGCGAAAGAATTTCAGAGCCAGATCACGGTCTCCAAAAATGGCAAAACCGCTAACGGGAAATCTATTCTTTCAATTCTCACGCTTGGAGCCAGGCAGGGCGATCAGGTTGTGTTGAAAATTGATGGTGATGATGCTCAAACGGCAATCAAAAAGCTCGCCACCCTACTTGAGGAAGATTTAGGATGAAGATTCTACGTGGCATTCCTGCATCTCCCGGCCTGGCAATTGGTATCGCCCATACTATCCGCCCTGCTCCTTCCGTCGATATCATGGCGCAACACAGCACCAGCGCTTCCGAAGAAACAACTCGCCTCGAAAAGGCCATTGCTCATGCCATTGCGCGTATGGAAACGCTCCAGGGCGTTGCACAGGGAGCCACCGTTGCTATATTGACCGCCCAGCGCGAGATGATGGATGATCCCGAGCTGAAACAGGGGGCTATTGATCTGATTCAAGAGGGCTTTAAGGCGGAGGCGGCAATTACCCGTATAGCCAGCAGCTATGCCGAACAACTCGCCCATATCCCCGACGAATATCTGGCAGCACGAGCAACAGATGTGCAGGAGGTCAGCCGTCGTATTGTTGCAGAGCTACAGGGGGTTTCGCTGGAGGTTCGCCTGGATCAGGCTGCGATTCTGGTTGCACAAGACCTGGCCCCTGCGGAAACGGTGGGGTTAAATCCTGCATTGCTCCAGGCTGTGGTAATCGAAACTGGATCGGCCACCGGTCATCTTGCGATCGTGGCTCAGGGCCTGGGCATCCCTGCCGTTGTCGGTGTTGCTGAGGCGCTTACAGAGGTTGCAGAGGGAACGATGCTGGTTGTTGATGGAGATCAGGGCGCGGTGACGATTGCCCCGGATAAAGCAACGCTGGCGGCAGCCGAGCGGCGTCTGGCGTCAGCGCAGCGAGAGAAGCAAGATCTTGAGGTGTATCGGGAGCGTCCGGGCAAGACAGCCGATGGCGTTCACATCGAGGTGTTTGCCAATATTGGATCGCTGGCCGAGGCTCAGAAAGCCGTCGAGACGGGAGCCGAGGGAGTGGGACTGTTCCGCACCGAATTTCTCGCCGCGCAAGGTCTGCCCACTGAGGAGGCACAATACGCGATTTATCATGATGTGGCCGCCGTCTTGCAACGACCGCTGATTATCCGCACCTTCGATATTGGGGGAGACAAACCAGTTCCGGGACTGGATATACCGGAAGAGGGCAATCCCTTTCTTGGCTGGCGCGGCCTGCGTCTGGCCCTTGATCGTCCCGAAGAGGTGTTCCTGCCCCAGATACGAGCTATTTTGCGCGTTGGTGCCAGCTATGATGTGCGCATTATGTTGCCGATGGTGGTCGTGCCAGAAGAGGTTGAGGCGGCAATAGCGCTGCTCAAACAGGCGAAGCAGGAGCTATTGAACGAAGGCAAACCGGCGGGCAACGTCTCGCTTGGTATTATGGTTGAGACGCCAGCAGCGGCGGTGACGGTCGATCAATTTCACGGCCTGATCGATTTTGCCTCGATCGGCACCAACGATCTCGTGCAATATACCTATGCCGTTGACCGCACCAACACACACGTAAAAGACCGCGCCCGCCCGCTCGGGGTTGCAACCTTGCGCCTCATCGGTCAAATCTGCCGCGCTGGTATCCCCGTTGCTGTCTGTGGCCAGCTCGCCGGAGACGTAGCAGCCGTCCCACTTTTAGTCGGCCTGGGCGTACGTGAACTCTCAGTCGCTCCCGCTCGCGTGCCACTTGTGAAGCGCGTTCTCTCCGAAAAGACGCTGGAAGAGATGCAACAGATGGCGAAGCAAGCGATCAAAGAATAAGTATAGAGGACGTAGGGAGTAAGAAGCTCCCTACATGCTTATTTGCCCGTAGGAAAGACTGGCATTCTGAAGAGGGTAAACTGAGAATACTCCCCATCCTGGTTATATTCCCTTAACAAGAGTAGATGATTACGCTCCTGGTCGCTACGGAGATCTTGCAAAGCTTCCACAGTTGTTTCATCAATAATATCGTTCTCTACCTCCCTATCAGTAATTAATGTATGATAGACATGCCGTATCTTTGCCTTTTGCGCAGAGAAGATCGACATAGCAGCCATGCCTTTACGTCCGCCTGATAGCGCCAGAATGATTTGTCCTGGAGAATATGATGCGCTATATTCTTGAAGTACTTGATTCAATACGTCCTGGTAGGTAATACAATGCTCATCAGAAGTAATATCTCTCAACCCATGTATGCTTATGTGCCTGACATCATTTTGATACTTTTTCCCTGCCTTTCTCTTATATTCTCTCAGAGCTACTTCTACCATTTCGGCACCTTCAACGATTGTGTCATCATCGGGATAGATTAACACAACCTGTTTAATGTTCCAGCCCTCTTTTTCGGTGCCGAGGACATACAGTTGAGTTGCCACCATCGGAGCCGCGCCTAAAGGCACGATCAGTATTTTTTCATCCGAGGCATCTCTTTTAGGTATCGGAAGCTTCTCTATAGATACCTTTGGCTCCTGCGAAAAATGCGGGGAAGCGATAAGTTTTTCAAAAGACTGATATTCATCCTCTTTTTCTACCTCCAACGCACAAACCACTACTCGCTCTACTTCATTGTCTGCACTATAATAAATGTCTTTAGGCGTCGTGTAAAAGAGTGGGCGTTCAACAGTTCTGCCTTTCTTGAAAAAATGCAAAGTAATGTTCTTATGCTTCTTCGATCCATGCGTTCCTTTGCGTACGAAGGAAGGTGTCCTCATTTCATCAAAGCAACTTTTAAATCTTCTTGCTCGTTGGAAATCACGTTTATAATATTCAAGATATTGCTCAACCGCATGCTGCGTTAGCTCAACATCAAGTATGTTTTCATTACTACTAATTACTTTTGCAAGCTTTACATCCTCTTCATCAAATCCCTCATTCATTAGTTCTTCGACACTTCCCTCCAGCAGTTTCTCATGCAATTCCTGGCTGATATATTGTTCCTTGCCAAAGGGAATGGTTACGAGCGAGAGCGTATGCCAGTCGGGGCGCATTGCTGCACGGCGGGTCATATCATCCCAGCTATATAGTTGCTGAACGGAGGGAAATTCATGGCTTTTGCGTGGATCGATGATGTGAAACAGCCCTTGCACACAGGGGAAGAAAGGCGCTA
>JAICIM010000095.1 GCA_025928885.1 Ktedonobacteraceae bacterium
AATCTCCAGAAAACTGCGATCGTCGAGATAGTCGCGCATCGCCTTCACAACACGATGGCGCAGAATCATATTATCGCGCAACTTCGAGCGCCGCAGGTCAAGATAGCGATATTTGAGACGGAGCGCTTCATCAACCTGGATACTCTCATTGCTGATCGGGAACGGAGTGGTACGAGATGGATTCAACAGCTCGACCTGTTGCGCGACGACCTCGATCGCTCCGGTGCTCAAATGAGGATTCTCTGTTCCTGCTAAGCGGCGAGTGACTGTGCCAACAACTTGAATCACATACTCAGAGCGCAACTCAACAGCGATTCGATGTGCGTCGGGAGAACGTTCAGGATCGCAGATGACCTGTGTCACGCCATAGCGATCTCGTAGATCTAGAAAGATAAGGCCGCCATGATCGCGGCGGCGATTGACCCAACCGGCAAGCTGCACCTGCTGCCCGACATTATCGAGCGTAAGTTCGCCACAGGTAACCGAACGATAATGCACCGCAAAACCCACGTTTACAAACTCCTTACTTTGTATGAAGACATGATAGTATACGCGAAGTAATACTATTCAGTAGTCCTATTCAGGCAACTTTTTCATCCTATATCTTAGCTGTTATCCTCTGTCTCATCAAGCACCAGCACAGGTATTGGCATCAGACGGGCGTGTATCGACCTGCGCCAGTTGGAACGGCGCGTTGTTATCGGTCCCTTGCGTCAACAGGTAGAGTTGAGGAGCAGCAGGATCGATGACGAGGCTTTTAACCTTCGCCAGAAGCACCGGTGAGGCATACTGCTGCACCAGCACCATCTTCGTCGAAGAGGCCGCACCGCCTTTTGTCGGCGTGGAGGTGGGTGTCACCTGAGTGGCTCCATCATCCATTTTGAGATCAAGGACGCGATCATACTGATCATCCATAATATAGAGATGTGCTACATTGTCCACCAGCGCAGCCGCGAGTTGGGTTGCTCTGGGGATCGATAAGACCGACAGAGATGTGGTCGTCTGTTCGGCTGGAACCGGAACAGGTGTAGTTGCCTGGAAGTTCTGTGGGTTGGCAGAGAGAGTTGGAGCAAGCGGCGGCTGGGGCTGAAGCACGACGCTAACCGGCGTCAGGTTGCCTTCCGCAAACTGCTGGCTCTGCACGTTACCGTTGGCGAGCAGGAAAAATAATTGCGTATTCTTTAATGCCGCGATGCTTACCAGGGCCGCCGAAACGGAAATCTTAGCTTTGCGCGGGGTCAGGTCTTTAAATTTATCGCCATTGAGCGTGTAATCCAGGATCACCGCCGAGGTCGAAGCCTCCTGTGATGTCAACACGACATAGATCTCCGGGCCGGAAGTCGTGATCAGCGAAGGCGTCCCTCCATCTTTGGTCAAAGTGGCATCAATGCTCATAGTGGCATTGGCCTGCCCTTTCCCATTGGGAAGGAAAATATAGAGAGCATATCCCGCCGGATCTTTGCCCTGAGCCGGCAGAGAGGCCAGCACCAGCAAGCGCGTATCGTTGGCAGTAATCATAAGGGGTTGTGCATTGCCCGGTAAGGTGATCTTATTTGCCATGCTCATCTGATCATTGAGCTGATACAGATTATGGTCTTCCCCAAGCACATAGAAGGCGTCTTTATTCCCATTGTGAACAGCCACCAGACTGCTTGCATGTGTGTTCGTGTTGCCCTCATTGAGGGTGCTCACCTGGGTCGTTGTAGTACAGGGTAGTGGTAAGATGTGAGATTGTTGATCATAGCTGAGGATCGCCTGTTTTGTGGCAGTGGTCAAATTTCCCTGCAAGGTTGATGCCTGAGTCCGCTGTGTATCAGACAGGCCATTTCCCTGCTCCTGTGCCTTTGCTAAACGCGCCTGCGCCTGATTCAACTTTTGCAGAGCGTCGCCGGGATTGGTATTCACCTCATTTTTTGCCTGAGTGATCAGGGTACTCGTCTGCGTCAAGGAGGCATCTATATCCTGGGCATGAGATCCACGTATCCAGTAATAGGCGGCACCACCAAGAGAGATAACCAGAATCACAAATATTGCGAGTGTGGGATAGAGCAAACGATTGCGCCGCGAAGACAGGCGAGAAACGGCTGCCTGTGGAGCAGTATCAAGCTCTGGCGAAGAAGGCAGCGGACCGCTCGCCATGCGCAAAGGGCCGCTCAGTAAACGCGTATCATTGGGACGCGCGGGCAAGGCACCGAGCGGAGCACCACGAAATTGACCGATGACAGCGGTATCTTCGTCGGCCTCGCGTCCACCAACGCCGACAGGGCGGGGCATATTGGAAGAAGGAGGGTCCCAGCCAACCTCCTGAACGCGCACGACCACGGCTGTAATATTATCGGAACCGCCGTTCTCGTTGGCACGTTCTACCAGATGATAGACGCTCTCCTGCGGAAGGTATTGATCGACGATCTGCCCCAACTCTTCATCAGATACCAGACCTGAGAGGCCATCAGAGCAAAGAAACATCGAATCGCCTTCTTCCAGACGTTCGGAAAAGACATCGATCTCAACGTCTGGTTGAGTTCCCAGACAGCGCGTAATGACATTACGCTGTGCATGTGAGCGAGCCTGCTCACGAGTCAAAAGGCCGGCCCGTACCTGCTCCTCTACCCAGGAATGATCTTGCGAGACCTGTTTGATCACCCCACGACGAACAAGATAGGAACGACTATCGCCAACATTCGCGACATAGGCCGTCCCGCCACGGAAAACAGCAGCGACACAGGTTGTTCCCATACCGCTACGCATCATATTTTCTGCCGCTCGTTGATGTATTAACGCATTGGCACGTTTAATCGCATGCAGCAATGAGACAGCAGCATCATCGCTATCATCTTGATAGTACACTTTGCTTACTGTGTCCACAGCAATTTCACTGGCAACTTCTCCCGCAGCATGCCCACCCATGCCATCAGCCACAATGAAGAGCGCACCCTTCCGCGCCATTACCTGTGGGTCTTTTGGAATGACGTAGGCCATATTATCTTCATTATGGGGACGCTTGCGGCCAACATCTGTTAGCTGTGCGACATCGAGCCGAAGTTGTTTGGACAACGCGCTTCTCTCCCGTATTTCAGTAGCTCTCAATTTGTGCATCCTGCACACCAGGCAGTTGCTGAAACTCTAGGCTATAATACACCGATGCAGAGAAAAACGCAACGTGCCTCCCATTTCGCTAGTCGCGGTCTTCTCTCTCGCTTACTACCTGTACCGCTAACTGCACCTGAGTATACTCTTTCGGCGCAATCCATGCAAGACGTTGAGCTAGCGGTACTAGCATGGTTAGATTATGAGGTTTGTATTATATATGGTTTCTTTAGATCGTGAAAGACTTTTTGGCCATATTGACGAGTACTATCATTCCTCTTTTGAAGGATGGAAGCAATCTTATGCTATTTTTAACCAGGTTCAACAATTCACATCTCATTCCGCCACCTATCACCAATTATTCCCACTGCTGGAACACCGTGGCTTCCATACCACATTGCTCAATGATGATCCTGCCTGGATCTCTACCGAACTGGAGGCTGGTGCTGCCCACACGCTCCTGCTCTATAATCACTATGGAACGCATCCGCTCTGGGACCTATGTGCTCTCGCCAGCCGCATGCTAGCCATTGACCTCTACCGTGAATGGGCAGGTACTCTCCCGATCAATATCAAATGGCTGCTTCATCGCACAACAACTGCAAACGTTTCCGCTCCTCTGCATTCTATTGTAAAAGAACATAGTCAGCATCTGCAAGCCGATGGTTGCCTGTGTGACGAACTGCGCAGTCCTGAAGAAAGCACACTATTCTCAATTGGCGATGACACACCTGTGCTCTTTTTGGGATGCAAAGGATTGCTTGGTATAGAACTGGCCTCACAGGTCACTACAACCCCTATCTCCTCTCGCTATGGCTCAATTGTACCCGATGCAGCCTGGCGTCTCCTCTGGGCCTTAAACAGCCTGAAAAACGCACGCGAAGAGATCATGATCGACGGCTTCTACGATACTATCGCTCCCATTGAAGATGATGCTGCCGCCGCCCTGTACACCTTACCAGACACAGCCCCGGTATTAGCCGAACAATGGGGGATATCTGATCTGCTGCCAGGGCTGTGCGGCCTGCAAATGCATTACGCTCACCTCTTAACACCATCCTGTACGATCAACTTCATCGCTGGAGGTGACGAGACATCCGCTCAAATCCCCGCTCAGGCCAGGGCGCAGATTGAGTTCTCACTGGTGCCAGGACAGAAACCGGATGATATCTTAGCCAGCTTACAACATCATCTACATGAACATGGTTTCTCTGATATTCACGTACAACAACGTTCCAGTTGTCCCCCCGCATACACACAGCCCTCGCACCCGTTTGTCCAGCTGGTCTCCAGCGCCACCACACAGGTCTGGGAACAGGCACCACTTATGCTGCCCATCATGCCATCGAGCCACCCACTCGCGCCATTACAGCAGAGAGCAAACATGCCGCTTCTGATTACTTCAACAGGTTCCTCACACCTGCAATGGGATCATCCCTCTATGACAGCACTTCTCAAACAAAAGCTGAAGCAGACGGCCCTGATTATTCATCGGCTCGGCACGATGGCATAAGAATTCAGCTTAAAAAACCGCAAGAAGCGACTTTTTCTCCGTTCACCTCTATGGTATAGATAGATAAAACCGCCCATATAGGCAATTCGGGCCATGCATTCTGAGATTTTGCTCGAATGAGAGTAGACTAGAAAAGATGTTTGCTTATGAGCTTACCTGACATATAGAGGAAGAAAAGTACGAATTTGTTACCTCATGAACTCCAGAGACGTTATATTGCCATAGGAGAACGCGGTCAATATGCACATTGGTATTAACGCTCAATTGTTATCCCTGGGGCAAAATTATAGAAATGGTGGCGTCAGCCGCTATATCCGTTATTTACTAACAGAACTGGCGAAAGCGCCAGGGGAACATACATACACGATATACGCGAATGGGCCAGATGTCATCGAACATCTAGGAGTCCAGCATCCTCAAATTACCTATATTTCTGCTCCCTGGTCCGAAACGCGCCCCATCGAGCGAGTGTTGTGGGAGCAAGGCACGTTACCCTTACTCTTACAGAAACAGCGAATCGACGTACTGCACTCTCCGGTCAACGTACTGCCTGTGCGCATACCGCGTCGCTGCGCAACGGTCGTGACCTTACATGATCTGGCATTTTTGCGTTATCCTGAAGTTCTTACCAGAGCTAAAAGTATCTATCATCATCTTTTCACCATTCGCAGCCTGCGCCGTGCAACAAAAATCATTACCGTATCAGAGAGCACAAAACAGGATGCTCATGAACTGGTACAGATTCCGCTCGCAAGGCTGCATACTGTCTATCCCTGTATCGATCAGCGCTTCTCAAACGTTTCTGAAAGAGAACAGATACAGGCGTTCCGTCAACGACATGGATTGACGGATGGCTACATCCTCTATTTAGGCACATTGGAGCCACGAAAAAACATTCCAACGCTCATCAACGCCTATCATAAACTACGTCAAGACTATGGAGTCCGTGAAAAGCTGGTGCTGGCTGGTAGCAAAGGCTGGCTCTATGAGTCCATCTTTGCCAGGGTACACGAATTGGGATTGGAAGCAGAGGTCATATTTCCGGGCTACGTCGCAGATAGCGAGCAAGTAGAATGGTATCAAGCGGCTTCAGCCTTTGCCTACCCTTCATTGTATGAAGGTTTCGGTATACCAGTAGCCGAAGCGCTCGCCTGCGGGACACCCGTTGTTACTTCCAATGTGTCCAGCTTGCCAGAAGCCGGGGCGCTGATCGCCCAATGTGTCGATCCGCAGAGCGTCGAGGCCGTTTGTCAGGCTCTCTACCAGGCATTGACCGATACAGAGTTAAGAGAGCGAAGTCGTATTCAGGCACCATCTGTCGCTCAAAAATTCTCTGCACAGCTTATGGCCCAACAAACCATAGCGGTGTATGAGCAGGCGGCAGACGCCCTACAAAAACGTATGCAACGTGTAGCGATTGTTTCATAGAGTTGAAGAATAGTGGCTTGAGTCGTGAATAGCAGTAAATTATCACAGACATCACTTACAAATAGAGCGACAGATAGAATGAACAGGACCGAAATGATAGGGGGAACAGGACCGATCGCGAAGGCAATCTCGCGACGGCGCTCTCATCGCCATCAATGGCGTATCTTCGAGTGTATCGCCATGATCATCGTAGATGCCTGGCTCATCAGTATTGCATTTCAATGGGCCTACTATTTTCGCATCTATCTCGATTCCGCGCCCAATCTGTTCATCAAAACGCTGAACATCGTTCGCTCCAATCTGCTCGAAAACGATCCACGCGTCAATGGATCGTCGCTTGGCCCGATCAGCAGCCAGCCGTTTCTGTACCTGCATGTTGGGATCATTATTGGTCTGGTCCTGATCTTTGCCCTGCGCGGACTCTATAAAGTTCGCCTGACGGGCAGCTGGTTTCGACAGGCCTGGAACATTATCAGCTCCTGTACAATTGGCATGGGCTTTCTCATTGCCTACTATTTCGCATTTCAACCCCCTGCCAATTCACGTTTAATTGTGCTGCTTGTCTGGGCGGCAGCGATCGTCCTGCTCTGCGGCGCTCGTCTGATCGTTTCAGGTACAATGGGTCTGCTCTACCGTATCGGTCTGGGAGAAACACGCCTGCTGGTTGTTGGCTCTGGACGCCTCGGCAAAATGGTGATGCAACACATTGTAGCGAACCCTAATCTTGGCTATTCGATCATTGGCTTTTTACATGATATGAACGAGGCCCCAAGCGACTTTGGCCGCTTTAAGATGCTTGGCACACTGGAAGATATTGGGCCAGTTATTCGCTCAATGCAAGTGGACGAGGTAATCATTGCCCTGCCCTCAAATATGCACCAGTATGCTATTCGTAGCGTTAAAATGTGCGAACGCCTGGGTACCTCCTTCAAGTTGATCCCCGATCTCTACGAACTGAGCCTCTCGCGCATCGACATGGAAACGATTGAAGGGATTCCACTAATTGGCATCAAACAGGTCTCGCTCAACACGCTGCAACGGGTGATCACACGTCTGGTAGATATCGTTTTATCTATCTTAGGAATGGTCGTTGGCTCCCCGCTGTGGTTGTTCATCGCCCTCGCCGTCCGCGTGACCTCGCCCGGGCCAATCATCTACAAGCAAACTCGTGTTGGTTTAAATGGACAACACTTCATCACTTATAAATTCCGCTCAATGTATCAGGATGCCGAGCAGCGGTTGGCACAACTTAGAAGCAAAAATGAAGTCTCTGGCCCGCTCTTCAAAATGAAGGATGATCCACGCCGCACTCTCATCGGGACGTTCTTGCGCGAGACAAGCCTGGATGAAATCCCTCAGCTTTTCAATGTGCTGAAAGGCGAAATGAGCCTGGTTGGGCCACGGCCACCCCTGCCCAGTGAGGTGGCGCAATATGAAGAGTGGCAAAAAGGCCGCCTTGCCATTAAACCCGGCCTGACCGGGCTGTGGCAGGTGCGAGGCCGCAGCGATCTGAGCTTTGACGAAGGCGTTTTGATGGACCTCTATTATATCGAAAACTGGTCTTTGCGTCTCTACTTCCAGATTCTTTTCCGTACTATTCCGGCAGTGTTATTCAGGCGAGGAGCGTATTAATCGGTATGAAGGTTGCTATAGTTCACGATTATCTCAATCAAATGGGCGGTGCAGAGCGGGTAGTAATGGCCTTTCACGACATCTTTCCCGAAGCGCCTATCTATACCTCTATCTATGACCCGGAGCGCGTCGATCCAGCTTTTCGCACAATGGATATCCGCACGTCGTTTATGCAGAAGCTCCCCCTGGTCACGAAACATCACCAGCCGTATTTACCACTCTACCCATTTGCAATGGAGGCGCTCGACCTGCGCGGCTACGATCTCGTACTGAGCAGTTCAAGCGCATTCGGGAAAGGCGTCATCACCAAACCGGGTACGCTCCACATCTGCTACTGCCATACACCAATGCGCTGGTGCTGGAACTACGAAGAATACGTCGAGCGAGAACAATTAGGGAAGGTGGCGCGGCGCGTCTTGCCGTTCCTCATCACCGGCCTGCGCGTCTGGGATCAAACCAGCGCCATGCGCGTCGATGACTTTATCGCCAACTCTCCGGTGATCGCTGAGCGCATCAAGAAATACTATCGGCGCGAGGCCGTGGTGATTCCCCCGCCGGTGGAGGCCAGCCGCTTCCCGGCTACTCCGGCCACCGAAACAGAAGATTATTTCCTGGCTCTTGGTCGTTTCGTTCCCTACAAACGCTTTGATCTCGCTATTGAAGCCTGCAACCGCCTCCAACTTCCCTTAGTCGTCATCGGCAAAGGGCGAGATGAAGAGCGGCTCAAGCGCATAGCAGGACCAACGATTCGCTTTCTTGGCCGACTCTCGGACGAAGAGGTCATTCACTATTACAGGCATTGCCGGGCGTTTCTCTTCCCTGGCGACGAGGATTTTGGCATCACACCGCTGGAGGCCCAGGCAGCCGGTCGCCCGGTGATTGCGTATGGCGCGGGAGGAGCGCTGGCCTCTGTGGTTGATGGGGTTACCGGCCTCTTTTTCCGCGAACAAACGGTAGAGAGTCTGGTAGAAGTACTTGCAACATTTAAAGAGCGCAACTTTGATCCCGATGCGATCCGCAACCACGCGCTCGAATTTGACACTCCGCGTTTCCAGCGACGTATTATGCAGTTCATTGAAGCTCGATTGAACGCCGGGCAAACAAAAGCATCTTCGACCTCTATGAATGACCTGATATACTAAAAACAATACGCCCACAGAAAGGGTTATCTACCGTGGAGCTACGTGCCTATTGGGCCATTATTAAGCGGCGTTTCTGGATCATTGCCCCTATCATATTGATCATTGCGCTTTATGCCGCATATCAATATTATCACCTCTATAAAACGCCCGGTATGCTGAAAGCGTATCAGTCAACTACCACGATACGCGTTGGATTGCAGGCTGATCCTCGCAACAGCGATAAGAATTACGCCGACTACCTGTCCGTTTCCGAAACATTAGCCGATACAATCGTGAGCGCACCCATCATCAATTCGCAGGCATTTGCAACCGAGGTTTCGCAACAGGTTCAGTCTGATATGGATCAGGTTACGCAACGCTATGGTTCACAGCCCGATCTTGGCAGTTGGCAAGACCCCGGCGCAATCAGCGCAGCCATTAGCACTTCACGTGTCCATAACCTTGTCACAGTTACCGTCAACTGGAGTACTCCTGCGGGAGCCTGGGCGATTGCGCATGCCATTGGGGAGGTCAGCGCGGCCCATCTCGGCACCTATCTCGACTATGAGATTCGTACAACTCCCTCGTCTCTTTCAACCAATCCTGCTCATCCGATGGTCTCTGCTCAGGTCATAGGCACAGCTTCAGATCCCACCCTCGTCGCGGGACCAGCCGCAAACAAGCCCGGCCTGTTGCTGGCACTGTTGCTGGTTGCCTGCATCATAGCGTTAGCGCTAGCATTTTTTGTGGAATATCTTGATGATCGCATCCGCAGTAAGGAAGAGGTTGAGCAACTGCTACAACTTCCCTGCTTTGGAGAGATCCCATCAGCCCCCACTTCAGGCAAGAATGCATCACCTGCTACGCCTGCATCCTGAACTTGCAACGCATTTGGGGGAAACAGGTTGACAGCCATTGGTGAAGTTATTATAGTACAAGCAGTCCTGGCAAGAGGTAAGGCCATCTAACGGACCGCCCCAACCTCTTTCGCTATTGAGAGAGGAGTAGAGGAGCTTTTCGTGGGTACACAGGATAAAGAGCAGGTGACACTGCTTACTGATTATGCTGCTGATTCGGCTTATAGCAAGGCATATGCTGCCTTGTCTGCAAATATTCGTTTCAACTGGGATAACACGCACACGAAACAACATACCGTTCTGCTGACTGCCCCGGCATATTGTCGAGAGCAAGCAACTATCGTGGCGAATGTCGCAATTGCAACTGCACTCAGCGGAACGCCGACCATATTGTTTGATAGCGACCTGCGAACCTCTAATCTCCATCATCGCTTCGGAGCAAAAAATGCTTCCGGCCTGAGCAACTGGCTCACAGAACAGGCGGTACACGAAGAAGATATCTCCCAATTTCTGAGCAAAACATTCGTTCCCGACCTGCACCTGATAAGTACAGGTACATCTTCCCTGCAATCTCACGAGATAAACCGTTTGCTTTCAATGAAATTGCAAGGTATACTTGTCAGCCTCTGCCAGTTTTTAGCAGACACAGAACAGAGGGTCAGCGTGATTATTTGCAACAGCACGCCCGTTTTAGCAAGCGTTGATGCCTCGTTTATAAGTTCCCTCGTTGAGCAAACGTTTCTGCTGATTAGCGCAGGACAGACCACGCGCACGCAAGCGAAGCAAGCCCAGGAGCAATTACGACTCGCGCATGCAAAGCTCGCCGGCATTGTTATGCTGGATGGATAAACTCCGTGCGAGGACACCATTTCGATACACACAATTGGTACACATTGTGACCTTTGAGGAGGACAGTAATGCAAGAACAACCCGGTCCGGGCGGTGAATCATGGGAAAGACCGTCAGGAAGGCAACCCATCGCCTCACTTAATGGAACAAGCAAGCACCGTGCTATTCCGCAACGTCCTCCTGGTATGCCGCGTGTTGATCAGCCACCTAATGTGCCACGGGTGAACCAACCGCCAGCCACGCCACGAGTAGCACGCCCAAAACGTGAGCAAGCTGAACCCAAAAGCCTGCGGAAACGGCTGCTCTGGATTGGTAGCCTTTTTCTTATTTGTGCCATCCTGGCCTGCGCTGGAGGCTTCATCGCCACCAATATGGTGAACAGCATGAATGCCAGCAGCGGGGCGGCAAGCACGGCAACAGACTTCCTCACGGCCCTTTCCAAGCAAAATTATTCTCAAGCGTATAAAGATCTCGGCGCGGCGATCACCCTGCAAACGTCACAGGATGATTTTACCAAACATGCACAGAGCGATGATCGTTGCTCTGGCCAGATCACCGATTTCAGCGAGGTTGCAGATAGCGCTCAGCATCAAGATACCAACCAGTCCTATGCCTTCTCGATCAAGAGAAGTAAACTTGCCAAGCCGTATCAAATTCGTCTGACCTTGCAACAGGACACCGATGGCACCACCTGGAAAATCGTTGATTATGGCAAAAATCTCGGCCCCAGCCTGCAATCAACCTCCTGCAAATAACAGGCTTATGGAAAAGTGAAACGTGGCTCTGCCTGCGTTTCACTTTTTCTTCCCGATCAGCCAGCAACAAAAGAGTGTTCCCCTTCGTACTAGCTGATGACACCGCACACAATAGGCATCCCAAAAATACATATTGTTATGATGTTCTAGAGTATTCAGGATACACATATGAACTGGCTATCGAGCACTCGCTTATGGATGTTGGGCAAGCAAAGCTCTGTTATGGCTGCATTGATACCACTACAGTTCCTTCAGCAAGCGCTGGAACATTTTAGCTATCCCGCCGTTCTCTTCTTCGTCATGATCGAAAGTATGGGCATCCCGGTTCCTGGCGAAACAATGCTGCTCCTGGCCGCTTTTTACGCTTCAGTGAACCATCACTTAAACATCGTTCTTGTCATTGCCTGTGCCGCACTGGGGGCGATTCTGGGCGATAATCTTGGCTATTATATCGGGCAGGCAGGAGGACGCCCTTTCGTCGAGCGCTTTGGCCGTTACTTCTTCGTCAAGCCACACCACCTGAATTATGCTGAGCGTTTCTTTGTGCGACATGGAGGAAAAACCGTCTTCTTTGGCCGCTTTGTTGCCATTTTACGTATCTGGGCCGCCTTCCTCGCTGGCATGCACCATATGCATTGGCGCTCTTTTGTGGTGTATAATGCTGCAGGAGGTATCCTCTGGGCAGCGCTTTATGGTTCGCTCGGATATATCGCCGGACGTGTCTTCCACGACAATTTCGCCGAGATCGAGCATCTGGCCCAAACGCTTGGTTGGGTGACTGGCAGTGTCGTTCTTGCGGTTGTCGCCATCGCCATTCTGATTATTCGCTGGCGTTTAAAACGTCGTTTCGCTAAGCATCTGACACTTCCTGAACAGGACCAGGACGCGGTATCATAAACATAGTAACGATCGATCCTGTTCACGAACCATCCCTATCGGCAGGAAGCCGTAGAATGGGTATGACCGATGAAAAAACTTCAGCTCTATCTGAGTATATTCTTACTCATTGCTGCCGGCATCGTCATCTACAACTACCAGACGCACACAACCCTACCAGCAAGCTCGTTTCCTGTACAGCCAACCCCCTGGCAACCGCTTCGTCTCCACATTCCCAGCTTACAGATCGATACACCCGTTCTCAACGTCGGAACCACTATAAACGGGCAAATGGATGCCCCAACATCGCAAGCCGTCAATTCTCCCTATTGGAGCAGCGTTTTCTGGTATGCACCAGGAACTGTACCGGGGCAGGGTGGCAATGCGGTTATCGCCGGTCATGTCGATCGCGTGGGAGGCGATCCAGCTATCTTCTGGTCCCTGCACACGATGAAACCGCGTGATCTGGTCATCGTACAAACACAGGGCAAAGGAGCGCTGAAGTTCGTGGTAGATCGTGTTGTGAAATATCCTGCCAATGCCCCTGGCAAAGCCATGCTAAACGCCGTTTTTGGCCCCACTAGCGGGCATCATTTGAATCTGATTACCTGTAGTGGGGTCTGGACCGGCCAGGGCTACGACGAACGCCTGGTTGTCTTCACAACGCTCATAAACTCCTGATCACGAAAAGGCACTGATCCCGGTGAGCGCCTGCCCGATGATCAGTGTGTGAATATCGTCGGTGCCTTCATAGGTAAACACCGATTCAAGGTTATTCATATGGCGGCTGACCGGATATTCCAGCGTGATACCATTTGCCCCAAGAATTGTCCGCGCCTCACGGGCCGTATCCAGCGCCTCGCGGACATTATTTCTCTTCGCCACGGAGATCTGCACAGGATGGAGCAGTCCCTCGTCCTTCAAGCGTCCAAGCTGCAAGGCCAGCAGTTGTGACTTGACCAGCTCCGTCGCCATCAGCGCCAGTTTCCTCTGCACCAGTTGGAAGCCGCCGATAGGGCGCTGGAATTGTACACGCGTCTTCGCGTACTCTAACGCCGTTTCAAAGCAGGCTCGTGCCGCACCGGTCGCACCCCAGGCAATCCCATAGCGGGCCTCGTTCAAGCACGAGAGCGGACCGCGCATACTGTGTACGTTTGGCAACATGTTCTCTGCTGGAATGTGGCAATCATCAAAATGCAGTTCAGAGGTAATAGAGGCACGCAGCGACAATTTACGATGAATATCGCTGGTGGTAAAACCGGGCGTCCCGCGCTCTACCAGAAATCCGCGAATACCATCATCCGTACGCGCCCAGACGACCGCCACATCTGCGACGCTGCCGTTGGTGATCCACATCTTTGTTCCGTTCAGGATATACTCATTGCCGTCGCGCCGCGCTGATGTCCGCATATTGGCGGCATCGCTGCCAAAATCAGGCTCCGTTAGACCAAAGCAGCCAATCACCTCTCCACGTGCCATTGGCAGCAGCCAGCGCTGTTTCTGCTCCTCTGAGCCAAAGGCAAAGATGGGAAACATGGCCAGCGATCCCTGGACAGAAATAAACGAGCGCAACCCGCTATCGCCGGCCTCCAACTCCTGACAGGCTAATCCGTAACAAACGGCGCTCAATCCTGCGCATCCATAGCCGTCAAGGTGCATACCAAGCAGGCCGAGCTGCGCCATTTCGGGAATAAGCTGACGTGGAAAGGTTCCCTGCTCGAAGTGCTGATCGATGATCGGCAATACGCGCTCCTGCACAAACTTACGAACGGTATCACGCACCATACGCTCCTCTTCGCTGAGAAGGTGATCTATTTGATAGAGGTCGGAGGCCGGTGGAACCTGTGCCAGATGTTCGGATATTTTCTGTACCATAAGAATCTCATCCTCTTTCTGATGAACTCGATCCAGGGTGTACTCTCCTTTGAGCACAAACACAACCCTCCCCGCTATTATATCGCATAGGCACTTTGTCCTTCCCTGTCCCGCTTCTGTAACATCTTGCCAACCGCAGCGTATATTTTTATAGATAAGGTCCAGGTTAGCTTAGAAAAGGTGTTTCCATGTCCAGACAGCCTCCCGCTTATCGCCCTGATTATTACCGTCCTCCACAATACTCTGGATATCCTGCTCACAAACGGCGCTCGAAATCGCGTACCATTGGAGCCATTCTTCTCTTTATCCTGGGCGGCTCTATCCTGCTTCTGACGCTATGCACGTGTACATTTACCTGGCTTGCTTCGCGCTCCACCACGCCACCGCCCGTTGCTGACAAGCCTTTCGTTCTCCCTCCAGGTCCCTATAATGTTGCGGGAAATCCTTCGATTGATGCCGATTTTATCAATCAGGTGCTACAATCGTATGACTCACCAGCGGCGGGGAAAGGACAGAGCCTCTACAACTATGGGATCAAATATCATATCGATCCCGCCTACGCCCTGGCTTTTTTTCTCCATGAAAGCACCTTTGGCACGCAGGG
>JAICIM010000652.1 GCA_025928885.1 Ktedonobacteraceae bacterium
ATCGCGCCTGGTTCACCATCCTCAATTGGGCCACGAGCGCGATAAAGTCGCGCGGCTACGACCTCCTTCCCGGGTTTCATTTGCTAAACCTAATTATACGCAAACAATCTAGAGGGAAGCCATATAGGACAAAAAAAGAGGGCGTTACATTATATGCAGTGGTATCGATAACAGGGTGAGGTCCTCAAAAAAAGATACTGGGAATGATGATGCATCACATAGATAGTTCGCAGAAGAATAATAAAGTGTCGGTAGAGGCGCTTTATGAACGGTATGCACCAAACATTTTACTCTGTTTACGTCAACATACGATGACGAAAGAAGATGCGGAAGACTTATTAGTGGAGGTCTTTCTGGCTGCAATGGAAAGTACAACGCTCTCAGCCCTGTCCGAAGACATACAACTGGCATGGTTGCAGCGTGTGGCACGTAACAAGGCGATCGACCATGTGCGGCGCAGCACGCGTCGGCAGGCGATCAATGTAGATGATTTGACGGAAATCTTGCCCGACGACGAGCATCTCGCGCCGGAGCAGGTCGCAGTACAGCGCGAGGCTCATGCCATCTTGCGTCAACGCCTTGCTACGTTGACCTCGCAACAGCAGGAAGTGTTGAGGCTGCGTTTTAGCTACGGCCTGCGCTCCCGCGAAATAGCAGAGCGCTTGAACAAGAGCGATACCGCCGTGCGCATGCTCCTCTCGCGGGCGATAGGGTTTCTGCGCACGATCTATGGACAACAGGAGGGAGGAAACAGCCATGAATAGCGATCCTAAGCCCGGCGATTCGTTAGCTCCTGAGATCGTAGATGAGCGCATCGAGCAGCTTTTGCGGCAGCAGAACGGACAGAAGCACCCAGATACCATCCTTATGCATGAGTTACAGAGCCTCTATCGGGAAGATGCAGACATTCTGATGCGTGCCAGAAAGCGGCTTTTTCAGGATAAATCTGGGATGCTACCCTCCCCATCCACAGTAGGTCAGACGCGGCATGAGGAAAAGTACACTATGAATTCAAGAGGAAACGGTTTCTTTACAAAGAAGCGCTTATCTCCCTACCTACTTGTAGCAGGGTTGGTGGCTGTTCTTGTGGTTGGAAGCCTGCTGACAATACTTATGCTAGGGCAACCCAAAGCTACCACCCATACCAGTAGTGTAGCAACATCTTCAGCAACTCAACCGCCAGATCCCAGGCCCAAAACGATGCAGGAGGTTTCCACACAGAATCCTGGTCCCTGGGGAGTTGCGCTGGACGAAAAGCGTGGTTTTGTCTATGTCGCGGAGCCGGATTGTGATCCAAAACCGCCCTGCGCCAGCACTTTTCCCACCGGCATCGGGCAACATTCGCTGACAGACGGGCAGTTTATGCGCACATTTAAGCAGCCGAGCGGATATTCCAGCCCCTTCTTTGTGGCGGTCAACCCTGCCGATGGACACGTCTGGTTCACACAACCCAATAGCGATGCAATTGGCGAACTTGATCCTGACCAGGGAACCTGGAAGCAATATAAAGTCGCTGCTGGCTCTACTCCCTACGATCTGCTTTTAGATCAGCATGGAAATATCTGGTTTACCGAGTACAACAGCGACAGCATTGGTTTTCTTGATACGAAAACCCACAAAATTGTCGAAACGCCGACGCCAACGACAAAGAGCAGGCCCTATGGGATTACCAGTGATCCCAAAGGAAATATCTGGTTTACTGAAAATCGCAAGGGAGTTTCCCAGATAGGCATGTTTACCCCAACGACAGACGGCAATATTAGCATCAAAGAAACAATCATCGATGCGACCTTCAATGCGCAACCGCACCTGATTACGGCAGCTCCCGATGGCTCTATCTGGTTCAGCGAGGGCTTCCAGGGCTTCATTACAAAGCTCGATCCCGAGAAAAACAACACCGTAAGTCGTTATTACGTCGCCGGAGCATGCCGCCGTCCGCCCGACAATTGTACCCACATTTCTGCTATTGGCGCGGACAAGCAGGGCAATATCTGGTTTACCGATTCGCTCAACGCCACCATTGGATACTATATACCGGCAAAAAATGTCGTCAGATTGAAGCAATTACACGATCCCAACTCGCATCCGCACGATGGTCTGGCCGTGCAGAGCGATGGCACGATCTGGTTTACTGAGGAGTTTGGTTCGCGTATGCAAGGTGATCCGGTGCAAGGCCCGGCACTGGTGATGCTGCCTGCCGGAAGCATCGACGATCAACCCACGATGCCTGCGAGCGCACCTACGCCGACTCCAAAGGCGAATGTAGCGCTGCCCACCGTGGCACCTACTCCTAAGAAGAAATAGGAAGAGGTAAGACCAATTGTGCCATAGTTCTACTTTTTAGATACTATTACCACAGCTTATGCGATTTATTGTAATGGGGCCAGTGTTTTATCGCCTGGCCCCTTCGTTCTAGCACGGACGTGGCTCTCCTTTTCTTATGCCATGTTTAAAATGTAAGAAAAAATAATAGGAGCATTATTTGTGGTAAAACAGCGCAGTAAAATTTTTCTCTTCTCTACACTATTGCTTGTACTTACCCTGCTTGCCGCCTGTGGAGGCTCCCAGGAACCCAGCGATACCGCTCAAAACACAACCACGCCGACGACAACTCCGGCAAAATCGCAGCCAGCCTCATCTACAACGGCAACGTCTGATACACAACAGCCGGATGGAAATTTTGCCTTTGTGCGGCAAAATCAACTCTGGGTTCACATGCAGGGCGATATGTCCGGGCAGCTGACGAAATTTGATTATACAGCGCGGCCCAATGCGTTCTGGCACCATCCTCTCTGGTCGTCGGATGCTCGCTATCTGGCCTTTATTATGAATGCGCTACCAGAAGGTCTGGGCGGCGGTGGCTGTCCCGGTCCCGACTACGGAGCCAACGGTGCGCTCTATGTCTACGATACCCAGGGCAAGACAATGACCCAGGTCTCGCCGGTGACGCCCATCCCACATGCGGCTACCAGCGGCCAACCCCAGAGCGATGTCTGGCAATATATGTTCTGGGAAGATGCCACACACCTGCTTGGCTGGTACAATGGAGCGAAAGATGGCAAGAACGCGGGGCTGTACCGCTATGATCTGACGGCGCAAACGGTGAAAAAGGTCTTCACGCTCGACGATTTAGACGCCAATACGCTTTATAATGGCCAAACCGATGATAACAAGCCACTCATTCTCTCTCTACGCTACAGCAACGGCATGCTATATTATCAAACGGTCAAGCATCCAGGGAAAGATGATAGCACTCTGAGTATCTATAGCCGCTCTGTAACGAAGCCGGACCTGGATAGCAAAAAAGTGCTGGATCTGGGTACTGAACCCTGGTGTACAAGCAATCAGCAAGGACAGATCGTCCTGCCGGGCTGGGATGTCTCGCCTGATGGCAATCATCTGGCGGCCCAACTCGTCAACGCTCAGGCGGTAATGGGGGTTCAGGAGCAGAATCTTCAGAACGGTTCCACTGTTCAATTGTTCCAGCAAGCCCCTGAACAGTTGTTCGGCCACGATGTCTTGCTTTCCTGGAGTCCCGATAGCCAGACCGTAGTGGCGACCGAACCCGCGATCATCGCCAAACTTGGGCCATACACCACCTCCCTCGCCAATACCAGCGCCGTTCAGACCTATACCCCTTATATGCGCGGTACAGCTTCCTGGCACGCCGATGGCTCGGCCTTCGACCTTCAGGACTCTTCGACCGGCAATGGTACTGCTCTGACCGGCACGACAAATACGCCGCCGACAATCTATGAATATGGCAAGGGCAAAACAAACGGACAGGCGCTACTCACCGATGCTCACGAGATTGGTTGGGGTTCATAATTTCGTACGCTTCGGCTCTACGCCTTGCTTGAAACTGCTCAGGATG
>JAICIM010000363.1 GCA_025928885.1 Ktedonobacteraceae bacterium
ATCGCGCCTGGTAGCACATTTGAGGATGGTGGACCAGGCGTGATAAAGTCGCGCAACTACGAAATGGGAAGTTTGTAAAAATTCTTTGCATTTCTTAGCTAACAGGTGCAATAAGCTGTCCTGGAAAAGTATTTTGAAGTTGCTGGTCAAGCACCAGGGGCTGACCGGCGACGATGACAGCTGCAATGCCATCGGGATAGACGCGCGGCTCGTTATAGGTGGCTTTATCGTGGATTGTGGCGGGATCGAAGAGCACGAGATCGGCGATCTTGTTTTCGGCAATGATCCCGCGATCCTTGAGCCGGAAGCGTTGTGCGGGCAGGGCTGAAGTGCGGTGAATAGCTTCTTCGAGCGTCAGAACGCCCAGCTCGCGGACATAGCGTTCGATGAAGTGCGGGAACGTGCCGTAGAGCCGAGGATGGGGTTTGCCGGTCAGGATGGGCAGGCCATCGGAGCCGATCATGGCGAAGGAGGCTTGCGCCACCAGATCGACATCACGCTCATCCATTGTGAACGTAATAATCGAAATCTGGCCCTTCTCCTCAAGAATCAGATAGAAGAGAGCTTCCAGCGGTGCTTTGCCTAGCTGCTCTGCCGCTTGCAGCATATTCAGTCCTTCCAGCGTTTTGAATTGCTCTTGCTGGACCGCTGAAATGAAGATGCGCTCCCAATCCGGCTCGTCGCGCTGGTAATCCTGGCGTAGCTGCTGCAAGATTGCCGGATCGCGCAGGCGCTCTAGCATGCGATGCGTGCCACCTTCAAACATCCATGCGGGCAGGAGTTGCGTGATGGTGGTTGAGCCAGCGGTATAGGGGTACATATCAACGGTGACATCGAGGCCACGAGCGCGGGCAGCGGCGATCAGATCGAGCGCCTGATTGATTGTTCCCCAGTTCTTGCGCCCGATCATCTTGAGGTGGCTAAGATGGACGGCGACCCCTGCCTGTTCGGCAATAGCTAGCATCTCGCGGATAGAAGCGAGGCAGTTGTCGCCCTCGTTGCGCATATGAGCGGCGAGAACGCCATTGTAGCGACCAACGACGCGAGCGAGGCGCACCAGTTCTGATGTGGGCGTGTAGGCACCGGGGATATAGACGAGGCCAAGCGACATGCCCGCCGCCCCTTCTTGCATCGCCTCGGCCACCATCTCTTCCTGCGCTGCTATCTCCTGCTCGGTGGCGGGCCGCTGCTCAAAGCCCATCGCGGCAACCCGCAGCGGTCCATGTGCCAGCAGCGCCGAAACGTTCAGCCCTTTAGGGGTGGCTCGCAGGGTTTGCAGAAACTCGCCCATTGTGCGCCATAACCAGGGCTGATCATCTTTGCCGAGGACCGCCGCCGAGTAGTCCTGCACGGCTTCGGCATATGCGGGAACCATCGGGGCAAGCCCGAAGCCGCAGTTGCCAATGACCACCGTTGTAATGCCCTGGCAGACTTTAGGAGGGACGGTCGATCTGCGTAGAATAGCTAGATCGTCGTGCGTGTGTGCATCGACGAAGCCGGGCGCTACCACCTGTCCAGCTGCATCAATGATACGATTTGCCTCCTCAGCAAGAGAGGTATTGAGGGCGACGATGCGTTCTCCAACGATGCCAATGTCAGCAGTGAAGGCTGGGCTACCCGAGCCATCGACGACGCGAGCGTGACGAATCAGCAGATCATACATAAGCGTTTTCCATCCTCTCCACGATAAGCTGTTTCAACGTATATCAGCCAAAATTATACGCAGGTTGGAATGGGAATCTCAAGCACTTTCTGGAAGGAGCGCGTTTCCAGCGGGCGAGAGCCTGGACATGTATGAACGAATTGTGATAAAAAACAACGTGTCCTCGCTCCAATCACTGTGCAATGAAAAGAGAAAAAGGTTCCAGGGAGGCTCTCAGCGTGAACAATATCGAAATAATTCTTAGTCTGCTTTGTGTGATGATTATCCTCGTGGCGCTTGCACGCAGGATACGCATGCCTTATCCAATCTTGCTGGTGCTGGGAGGATTGGGGATCAGTTTTTTACCCGGATTGCCCCGAATCGAATTGAGTCCCGAACTGGTCTTTGTCCTGTTCTTGCCGCCTATCTTACAATTTTCTGCGTATAATACTCCCGTCCGCGATTTTCGGGCGAATATCCGTGCTATCAGTCTGCTCTCTATCGCGCTGGTTCTGGCGACAACGGCAGCGGTGGCGGTGGCGGCACATTTCTTGATCGGACTGACGTGGCCGGTGGCTTTTGTCCTGGGAGCAATCGTTGCACCACCTGATGCGGCGGCGGCCACGAGCATTGCCGAAAACTTGCGCCTGCCCCGAAGGATTATCACCGTCCTGGAGGGTGAGAGCCTGGTCAACGATGCGACTGCGCTGGTGGCCTATCGTATTGCGATCGTCGCCGTTGCGACCGGTGCGTTTTCGCTGGCGGATGCAGGCTCCCAATTTCTGTTAGCCAGCGCTGGCGGTGCGGTTATTGGTATCGCTATCGTGTTGTTGTTCGACCCTATCTTCCGTCGTTTGACGCATGATCCACCGGTCTACCTGACGCTCACATTCCTCACGGGCTATGGAGCCTATTTGTTGGGCGAGTCACTGCATGCGTCGGGCGTGGTGGCGGTCGTGACGCTCGGTATCTTCTACGGTCAGCCACGCTTTAACACCATGACGCCTGAACTACGCCTGCAAGGGACCGCAATATGGGAGATAGTCGTCTTCCTGATCAATGGCTTTATCTTTATCCTGATCGGCCTGCAATTGCCGCGTGTGATGGAAGGACTATCTATACCGCCTGCAACGCTGCTATGGTATACGGTTGTTGTGTGCGTGACGCTGATTGTCACGCGGATTCTCTGGGTGACAATCAGCAGCTATCTGCCGCGCATGCTGCCCGGAGTTCGGGAGCGTGATCCTTTCCCACCTTTTAAAGAGGTGGTTGTTGTAGCGTGGACGGGGATGCGAGGCATTGTGACGCTGGCTTCGGCGCTGGCCCTGCCCACTATCAACGGTGCGGATTTCCCTCATCGTGACCTGATCCTCTTCCTCTCATTTACCGTCATTCTTGTCACTCTGGTTCTTCAGGGATTGAGCTTGCCGGTGCTGATTCGCGGATTGAAGATTGTGGATGATGGCGGCGCGGAACGAGAGGAGCATAAGGCGCGTCTCAAGGCCGCAATAGCAGGACGAGCACGATTGCAGGAGCTTATCCAGAACGAACAGTTGCCGCAGCCGCTGGCTGAGAAGCTAGGACGCCATTATGATACGCGGGTGCGCCGCTATGCTGGCCGTTATCATGGTAATCTGGATAATGAGGCCGAAGCACACTTTGCTTTGTATGAGCAGACCGAGCAAGATTTGCTCAGAGCGGAGCTAGAGGCGATTATTAAGTTGCGCGATGAGGAGATCATCAATGATGAGATCTTGCGCAAAGTGCAGCGTGATCTCGATCTCCAGTTGCTCCGCTTGCAAAACAACTCGCTTGCTCAGCCTGCACCAGCCATCGAAGACGTTGCCTCCCTGCTGGCGGCCCTCGATGAAGAGAATGTGCTGCAAACCGAGGGCCAGGAACAAACAGAGGTCAGTTCCTCCTGAGCACAAAGCGAATCAAATGACCCCTTCAGCCTGCGCCACGAAACCCTCGCGCCACGTGGGATAGAGTGGTTGCCAGTGCAAGAGCTGACGTGCTTTCGTATTGAGAGCGCCGCGTGCGGCTCGTGGCTGGTCTGTGCTCACGGGTGGCGCTGGCGCATGCAAGGTGGCGGCATAGACCGGAAGCCAGGATGTGCCGGGGGCCGGTTCGTCGTCTACGATATTGTAGATGCCAGCGGGCCAATTGAGGGCCAGCAGTGTCGCACGCGCCGCATCATCGACATGCAGAAACGAAGTGACGCCCTGATCGGCGGAAAGCTGGCCGTGTCGCACCTGTTCGGCAATGGAGCCGCCGGGTGCATACCACGTTCCGGGACCATAGAACAGGCCGTAGCGCAGGACGATTCCTCGCTCCAGTTCAGTGGTTGCCTGCTCAAGCGCCTGAACCCCTTCAATCGTGACGCTGCGCGGGGCCGGTGCCTTGATGTCCAGCGGCACCGTTTCGTCGGCGGGACCATCGCCGGGTGCATAGGCCCAGGCGATGCTTTGCGCAATGAAATGCTGCACGCCGATTGCACGTGCCGCGTCAACCAGATTGCGCGTCCCTTCTTTGCGTATGCGCGTATTGGCCGTCAGATCCCTCACGCTCAGATCAGTGAGTTGATGTATCACCACGTCTGGTTGGACCTCGCGCATCATCGTGGCAAGTCCAGCGCGATCAAACACATCAACAATCACTGATGTTGCGCCCAACTGGTGGAGAAGCTGGCTCTTTTCCTGTGAGCGCGTCGTACCAATCACCTCATGACCCGCCGCAACCAGCAAAGGGACGAGCCGCTTACCGATCACTCCCGCCGCACCTGCAAGTAATATCTTCATCGCGATACCTCTCTCTTCTCGTTACAAGACACTCCCACCTGTCGTAGTTGCGCGACTTTATCGCGCTCTTGAACCGCTCCACAAGCCGAACCCGGCGCGATAAAGTCGCGCAACTACGAAAAGTTCCTCTTTACTCTAACAGAGGAATGGTCTGACGAAAAGAGCCATTTTTCGGTAAAATGAAGGGACCACTCTGGTTGAAACGATTAAGTGAGCGCCTGGGATTGCTAATTGACGTGAAGGCTAGGAAGGGAGAGTTTATGCGAGATCAAGACGGATTGGGTCGGTCCCAGCGAACCCCTGTAAGGATGATTCCGGGATGTGAGACCGAGAGATCTTTGAGTAATAACCAGGGGATCTCGCGCAAGTCAGCTCCGGTCAGATCCGCACCTGCTAACTGTGCATCTTGGAGATTTGCTCCTCGAAGGTCTGCGCCTCGAAGGTTTGCTCCGGTCAGATCCGCACCTCTCAGATCTGCTTCGACCAATAAGGCGTTTTCCAGGCAAGCATTGTGTAGGATCGCGTTGATTAAGGTGGCCTGACTCAAATCTGTGCTATGCAGGTTTACATTGTTCAGTTGAACTTCGGTACAGACGGCTCCCGATAGATTTGCCCCTTGTAGATAGCTGTTAGTGAGTCTCAAGCCTTGCAAGTTCACTTTCGGCAGTTCGATCCTTTCTAGATCCAGGCTCAACGTCTGCAATTGGGTGAGACCAACCAAAGGCGTTAGATCCTTCATACCAGTGCAGTATTGCAGGCTCAATGACTGCAACTGGGAGAGATTGGCTAAAGGGGAGAGATCCTTTACACTGTGGAAGGAGCCTAAGACCAGTTCCTCTAATTGAGAGAGTCCGGCCAGCGGGGAAAGATCCTCCACTGCACTGCATCCCCACATAGCTAACTTCTGCAATTGGGAGAGTCCAGCTAAAGGGGAGAGATCCTTTACACCTGCGCAATCGCTCAGATATAACTTTTGCAATTGGGAGAGTCCAGCTAAAGGGGAGAGATCCTTTACGCCTTCGCAGTCGCCCAGGCATAACTTTTGCAATTGGGAGAGTCCAGCTAAAGGGGAGAGATCCTCCACCTGCCTGCAATCATAGAGGATCAGTTCCTGCAATTGGGAGAGTTCGGCTAAAGGAGAGAGGTCCTTCAGTTGGCTGCACCACGTCAGATCGAGATGACGCAACCAATGGAAGTGTTGCATCCCTTCCAAAGACACTACCTCCTGCTGGACAGCCATCTGCTCGTGTAAGATAAGGGTATCCTGCCCGCTGAGAAGAGGAGCCAACACCAACCGGGCGTACGCCTCTCGATGAGGGGCTTGCTGCCAATGCTTCCACACTTCTTGCCGCTCCATTTCTTCCTCCAGGTCGATTCCCTTATTCATTACATACTTCTTTTCTTCATGGCGTCATTACTCTCTTGACTCGTCTATCAGGTATTGTACTGGAAAAGATCGGTCATGACAAGCATTTACGGAGAAGATCGGGTTATTGCCAGGATTGTCACTCACCCGTGTCGTGTAAGGGCGCATTCATGGCGGGCAGGGTGATCTTGACCGCCGTTCCCTGTCCGGGCTGGCTGGCGAACAGCAAAGAACCACCGTGGGCAAGGATGATGCCACGCGCGATCGAGAGGCCCAGCCCGGTCCCTCCGGCGGCACGTGAGCGGGCTTTATCCACGCGATAAAAGCGCTCTCCAAGTCGCGAGAGATGTTCGGGCGCAATGCCGATGCCGGTATCCTGCACCTCTAAACAGACCGTATCATTTGCCTGTGCTGTGCGCAGAACGACCTGTCCATCGGGGCGGTTATACTTGATGGCGTTTTCTAAAAGGACAAGGATCGTCTGCTCAAGCAAAATCTGATCGCCGATCATATAGAGCTGCTTCGGCCCTTCTGCCTGCAAATGAATGCCGCGCTGATCTGCCAGCGCTTTGCCCTGACGAACGGCTGATTCCGCAAGTGCGGTCAGATCGAGAATATCATGTTCGTGATGTTGCTTGACATCGCCCATATCCAGCCGGGCCAGCGTCAGCATATTGTTGGCAAGCGCCGCCATATGCGTGGCCTCGATTTGAATATCTTCCAGCAGCGTCACATCTTCGGGCGGCAGATAGTCGCGCTCTTCCAGCAAGATTTCAGTATTTGCACAGAGAAAGGTCAGGGGTGTGCGCAGTTCGTGCGAGGCGTTGGCAATAAAGTTTTGTTGGCGCGTGAAGGCCAGACGCGCGGGTTGCATCGCGCGATGAGAGAGAAACAGTCCACCAGCTACAGCCCCTAAGAGAACCAGACCACCAGTGCCGAGCAGGACGATGAGTAGGATGTTCAGGGCCGATTCTTGCGGCGCGATCGATTCGCCAATCAGGATGACACCCTCAATTGTTTTGCTTTCGGGATTTGCTATCACGCGGGCGTAGCGATAGATATGTCCGTAGCTGTCACCAGTATCGATGATATCCGTCTGGTTGCCTCGCTGGAGGGCAGACCTGACCAGCGAGTTATCAAGAAATTGCACTGGCATCAGTGTCTGGAAGCTCTGTGCGTTGGCTTGCTCGGCGGGTAATTTCTGTCCGCTCTGATCAAAGCAGGCGACCAGGATACGCGGGGGCATCGGGCGAATAGTGGGACCGCCGGGACGAGGGAAATTTGGCGGCTGCTGGCGATCGCAAAAGTTGCCAGCATCGCGCCTGGGGCCAGCGACGATCTGGGCCTGAGTTGCCAGTTCGTCGCGAACCGAGGAGAAGAGCAGATACTGCACGCTAAAGAAGATAACAAGGCAAAAGATGAGCAGCGCACCGCCCAGTACCGCGCTGTAACAGAACGTCAGGTGTAGATGCAGCCATTAAAAGAGAGTCGTCTCTGACTCCGAATCTAAGGGGGCTTCACGGCGGAA
>JAICIM010000622.1 GCA_025928885.1 Ktedonobacteraceae bacterium
TACCTGATTACAATGGGACCGCCGATCGCTGCGCTGGTTGGCATCGGGCTGGTGACGCTCTGGAAAGAGTATCAACACGGCGGCTGGCGAGGCTGGCTGCTACCTCTCGCACTGCTTGCAACCGCCGCCGTGCAGGTCTATCTGCTACTGGGCTATTCAACGCAGGGCAACATCCTCACGCCTATCGTCCTGACGCTCAGTGCGCTGGTGGCCGTGATCCTCGGCCTCGCCCGCCTCTTTGACGGCATACGCGTCCCCTCGCTCGTACGCACCGCCACAACTATTGGCCTGCTGGCCGTGTTGATCGCGCCGACAACCTGGGCCGCAGTTACGATCATGGGTGGTGGTCAGGATCTGCCCAGCGCCGGACCATCGCGCGGCGGCATGTTTGGTGGTGGCCCCGGCGGCAATGGACAGCGTGCATTTGAGCGGGCCAACGGCAGATATGGCACAGCAAATCGTCAAGGCAACACGCAGCAGGGAACGCCGCCCACAAACGGAGCACCGCCTAATATTGGTGGTGGCGGCCCATCCAATTCCAATAACAACAAGCTGCAAGAGTACTTGCAGGCAAACCAGGGCGGCACACGGTTCCTGGTGGCGGTCCCAAGCTCACAAATGGCCGATACCCTGATTCTCAACACCGGCAAGCCTGTAATGGCGCTGGGTGGCTTTACTGGTAGCGATCCCATTCTGGACTCGCAGAAAGTAGCAACTCTGGTCTCGAACGGCACTGTACGCTTCTTCCTGCTGTCTGGTGGCCGCTCGAATCAACAGTCGTCCAATCAGCAGCAGCAGGCGGGTGGCCCCGCTGGTGGTGGACCAGGTGGGCAGCAATCCAGCGTGACCTCGTGGGTGACAAATCACTGCTCAACGGTCCCCACCGACCAATGGCAGTCAACACAATCGCAGAATCAGGGCGGTCAACCGTTCGGAGGTGGCTTTGGTGGCGGCTCTCAGCAACTCTACGATTGTTCCAAACAGGCATAGCAACAATGGGAAGGAGAGCAGTTATGCGCACAACCTGTGAGCAAACGCTGCTCCCTTCCCTGGCTAGAGATAATGCGGGACAAGGAGTATGAGTTTGAAGATACAGAAAAAGGTTCATTTTGCTATCACTCGTCTGACAAATCCGGTCGAGGCAAAAATACAGTCTCTGCTCTCGCTGCTTCTCTCGGAAGCTGCCCGACCGCTGCGCTTCGTCTGCATTGGAGGGCTGGCTGGAGTACTTCAGTTGCTCCTGCTGAACCTGCTCAATCGCCTGGGATGGCAAGAGGTACCGGCAAATGCAATCGCATATATCCTCTCCGCGCAGGTGAACTTCCTGCTCAGCACGTTCTTCACCTGGCATGATCGGCAGAGTGAGACAGAGAACAGCAAAACGCTGCTGGCACGCTGGCTGACATTTCACGGCTCTATCGTCGGCACCGGCCTGCTCAACATGCTGATCTTTGTCATCGCCAGAACTGTCCTACCCACGCTGCTAGCCTCGGCGCTCGGGATCGCTGGCGCTGCCATCGCCAACTTCTTTCTCTTCAACCGTTTTGTGTTTCGGAAAAGGATTGCATCTTCGGGAGCAAATCAGATGATGAACTCACAACATACTACAGCTTTTCAAACACAGAGCATCAGGGGAGAGGCTATTACTTCCCATAGAGCACAAAGCACTTTCCGGCCTCGCCCCTCACGTGCTCCAATCTATTCGATCGTCGCTCCAGTGTTTAACGAGAAGGAGACCCTGCCCCATTTCTATGAGCAAGTCATCCAGGTTATGGAGGAGGTCGGCGAGGCATTTGAACTGGTTCTGGTCAACGATGGCAGCACCGATGGGTCATATGAGGTGCTCCAACAGCTTCACGAACAGGACTCACGCGTGCATGTCATCGACTTCTCGCGCAACTTTGGACACCAGATCGCCATCTCCGCCGGGCTGGACTTCGCACATGGCGACGCCGTGATCATCATGGATTCGGACCTGCAAGATCCACCAGAGGTGATTCCTGAGTTGATCGCTCACTGGAAGGATGGCGGTGAGGTGATCTATGCACAGCGGGCAAAACGCGCCGGAGAGACGCGCTTTAAGCTGATGACGGCGGCGGCCTTCTATCGCCTGATCAACCGGATTACGTCGGTGAACATCCCGCGCGATACCGGTGATTTCCGTTTGCTGGATCGCTGCGTGGTCAATTCGCTTGTGGCGATGCGCGAACAGCATCGCTTTATGCGTGGCCTCTCGGCCTGGGTCGGCTTTCGCCAGGAGGCCGTCTCCTACGAGCGGCACGAACGATTCGCCGGAACAACCAAGTACCCGTTGCATAAGATGCTACGCTTCTCGATGGATGCCATCACCAGCTTCAGCCACCTACCGCTGCAACTGGCAACCAGCTTTGGCTTTGTGCTGGCCGGGCTGAGCCTGCTGGGCATTGTGGCCGCGATCATCCTGCGCCTCGTCACCGGGGCTATCGCAGGCCAGGCCACGACGCTCATACTGGTCCTCTTCCTGGGCGGCATTCAGCTCATCTTCCTGGGCATTATCGGCGAATACCTGGGCCGCATCTACGACGAGGTGCGCTCGCGCCCCTTGTATATTGTGCGGGAAGTGCTAGACTAAAAAAGGATTTATCATCAGAGCATAAGGTGAAATAGCGCTGTATGCATATTCTTGTTGTAGAAGATGAGGAACGGCTGGCCCGTCTGTTGCGCCGCATTCTGACCGGAGAGCGCCACACAGTTGACCTTGCCCATGATGGTATCTCCGGTCGTGATCTGGCAATGAGCAACAATTATGATGCCATCATCCTTGACGTGATGCTGCCAGGCCTCGATGGCATGGAGATCTGTCGCCAGATGCGGGCCGAACAAGTGACGACGCCCGTGTTAATGTTGACGGCTCGTGGGGCCGTTGAGGATCGCGTGATGGGTCTGAACGTTGGCGCGGACGACTACCTCGTCAAGCCCTTTATTGTTAAAGAACTGGTGGCGCGGGTGAACGCCCTGTTGCGCAGGCGCGACCGCCACTTCGAGATGAACTCCCATCTCACCGTGGGCGACCTGACCCTGGATCTTGTCTCACACGAGGCTCGCCGGGCCGGTCGCCTGATCGAGCTGACGGCGAAAGAGTATTCGCTGCTAGAATATCTGATGCGCCACCCCAATCAGGTGCTCTCCCGCGATCAGATCATCTCCTCCGTCTGGGGCTACGATACCGAAGCGCTTTCAAACGTCGTTGATATCTACATCCATTTCTTGCGCGATAAAGTAGACAAGGGCTTCTCCCATTCGCTGATCAAGACGGTGCGCGGCCTGGGCTACAAAATCGTTGAATAATAAGGAAATATACGATGCTGCATCTCCCACGCTTCCTGGAGCGGCTCTTCCGCCGTGAAGCCCCCTACGCTTCGGAGTCAGAGACGACTCTCTTTAAAAGGCTGCATCTACACCTGACGTTCTGGTACAGCGCGGTACTGGGCGGTGCGCTGCTCATCTTTTGCCTCGTCATCTACTTTAGCGTGCAGTATCTCCTCTTCTCTTCGGTTCGCGATGAACTGGCTACCCAGGCCCAGATCGTCGCTGGTCCCAGGCGCGATGCTGGCAACTTTTGCAATCGCCAGCAGCCGCCAAATTTCCCTCGTCCCGGCGGTCCCACTATTCGCCCGATGCCCCCGCGTATCCTGGTCGCCTGCTTTGATCAGAGTGGGCAGAAATTATCAGCAGAGCAAGCCAACGAACAGAGCTTTCAGACACTGATGCCAGCGCAATTTCTTGATAACCCGCTGGTCAGGTCTGCCCTCCAGCGAGGCAACCAGACGGATATTATTGATACCGGCGACAGCTACGGACATATCTATCGCTACGCCCGCGTAATAACGAACCCCGAAAGCAAAACGATTGAGGGCGTCATCCTGGTTGGCGAATCGATCGCGCCGCAGGAATCGGCCCTGAACATTCTGCTCATCGTCCTGCTTAGCACCGGTGGTCTGGTGCTATTAGGAGCCGTTGCTGGTGGCCTGTTTCTCTCTCATCGCGCGATGCAGCCCGCACGGCTGGCCTTCACGCGCCAACAAAACTTTATTGCCAACGCCTCGCACGAACTGCGCACACCCCTGACCTTTCTCTGTGCAAATACTGAAATCTTGCTGGAA
>JAICIM010000412.1 GCA_025928885.1 Ktedonobacteraceae bacterium
CCCCCCACCCCCCCCACAACTATGAACTCTATTGATTGTCATATTTCATAATGCTATATAATATGTTTTGTATGCAGCAGATGGTCGTGTGCTTGAGGAAGTTATACCAATGCGGAGTACAACTCATCTATGGAGAAAAAGATATCCAGGCTTGCCAGTTCAACTTCATCACCAGCTCTGAAGAAGATTGGTTGCCAGTCAGCGGCTTTACGATACACCTCCACCATTGCCTGTTTCTGGTGGATCAATACATATTCCTGCACGCTGGGCAGCCGCCGGTATGCATCGAACTTTGCACCACGATCTATGCGTTCTGTGGAGGGTGAGAGCACCTCGATCACGAGATGGGGAGAGTGAATCAATATGGCGTTGTTGCGATAATCGGAGAGATCGCAGGTGACCACGACATCGGGTAGGAGACGAGCTTCATTGCTGATATGTACATACATATCGAAAAAGGCGTGGCAAGGACCGTTGGTGAGTTGCACTTCCAACAGACGGTAGCACTTACCAGCCAGGCGGCTATGGTTTGCAGAGCCGCCCGCCATAGCATAGGCGTGTCTATCAAGATATTCATAGCGTGTATCAGGGGTATCATCTACCAGAGCTTCAAAGTCATAGAGGCTCATAGCCCGACCATCCTGGAAAGAGTGTAACTCTTCTTTACGTTGAAACATAGTTTTTCCTTTGTTTCGCTATCTCAGCGCGGCGTACAGTTCATCTACCGCAATGGGGATATCGAGGCTGACCAGTTCAAACTCATTACCTGCTCCAAAGATGTGTCGTTCCCAATCATCGATGCGGCGATAGACTTCGACCCGCTGTTGATCCTGATGGACAAGGACATATTCTCGTAACGAAGGTAGCTGAATATAGGCTGCAAATTTTGTGCCGCGATCAACCCGCTCAGTTGATGGTGAGAGTATCTCAACCACCAGATGGGGCGAACGAATCAGCTTTGATTTGTTGCGATAATCGGAAATATCACAGGTGACCACAACATCAGGCAAAACGCGATCATGCTCGTTAACCTGCACATACATATCGGCGAGGAAAACGCGACAGGGACCGCTGGTGAGATAGATATCGATCAGCTTTGCCATGCTGAACGTCAGGCGATTATGATCCGCCGAGCCGCCCGCCATAGCATAGGTGCGGCCATCAAGATATTCATAGCGTGTATCAGGATTGTTTTCTATTAGCTCTTCAAACTCTTGAAGGTTCATAACCTGCCCTTGTTGAAAAAAGCGTGGTTCTTCTTTACGTTGAAACATCGCTTGCCCCCTACGACTTTTCTTCCCGCAATTTTAATTGCTATGTCTCTATCTCTCTATTATTATACTCGGCAGGCGAAATAAGCAGGCGAGAGGAGGATAGCAGGCAGGGAGAAATTGTGCAGAAGGTACACGGAGAAATATGGGAAGATGTGACTGGTTTTTCTAAGCAGCGTGGAAAAGCACAAGTGAAAAAGCCGTTTCATGTATTTGCTACAGCCTATATAGGCCGGGAGATGATACGCGCGTCGTACTTGCTCGTTGTAATAAATTAGTGCGAGCGCACGGGGAAATAATTTTGCAGTGGGATTGTAAGATGAATTTTTGAGTTGGAGTAACTATTGTCGGGTCACGAGAAAGGAACTTATTCATTTATGAAATGGTATCCATATGGACACGATTTCGGAAACGCGGAAATGGGAGGGGTGACCGTTGTCAATGCAAGAAATGTCTCTTTGAGCATTCCAACCGCATTTGCCAAAGCAGATATCAATGCAATGCAAAATCTTGGCATTCGTATGGACCAGTCTGACGTGCATATCATTCAATTTTCTGGCGAAGAGCTGGCCTACTCCGTGGGTGATCTGGCACTGCAACAATCGGTCGAGGTGTATCATGGGCGCGGCGATATTCAGCGCTACGCAAGTCGCTACAGCTTGCGCGGCCTGCTTGCAATTGCCGGGAGCCTCATCCCTGACCCGGAGTTTGGCCTATATGTCGTCACTGGACTCCCTGCCGAAACATATATCAAAAACATGCCACTGCGCAACAATATTAAAACGGCGTTGGATGGCACACATGTATTTACGATGGATAATGGCAAGACATGGCGAACCGCAACGATCGAAGTGGCAACCGTTGTCATGGAGGGCGCTGGCGCTCTGATTGCCTATGGCGACAAAAATGCCAGCAAAACGACTGAGAGCGCCGTTATCGATGTCGGTGGCCGTACAACCGATCTCTATGTTGCACGAGGACAAATTCCTGTCACCGAATATTGTAAAGGTAAACCGCTGGGCGTGGAGACCGCCACGCAACTGCTCATGGATACCTTCGAGGCCAAATATGATCGTCCGCTTTCTCTGCTCGAAGCGCGTGAAGTGATGCATGCCTACGCTTCAAATGGTGAGCGCAATTTTCCCGATATCTCGGTGTATGGCAAGACTGTCAGTGCGCTCGAACTGGGCCGACTGGCGCGTGAGGCCGTCAATCAGGTAGGCGGCGAGATTGCATCGTTTGTGGCGATGGCCTGGCGGCAGAGCGACCGCGATGCGGTGGCGGCAAGCTTCAAGCCGGTTCTGAACATCGGTGGCGGCGTCTACTATTTTTATCGCGTGCTCAAGCAGCGCATTCCGCACCTGACGCGTCCCGATGAACCTATTCATGCGAATGCGCTTGGCTATTGCAGTCTGGCCGGTCGTCTGCTGATCCGCAAATTCCAGGCCAGCAGTACCAGTAAAGCATGAATGTCTATTCCCGACCAGTGTGCAGATGTGCTATCCTCATAGCCAGCGCACTCATCTGCATATCAGGAAAATATTAGAGGAAAAGAGGCCATATGTCACAGCATTCTGAAAAGTATCTGCATTTTAACGTGGGCCTGCTCAAAGAATCATTCGCCCTGCAAGCGCTCTGGCAGGATGCGTTAAAGTATCATATGATTGACCAGCCCGGTAAAATGATTGCTCTACGTCTCACCGAATACTATGAGTTGGTGGCGCGGGGCATGTTGCCCCAGGGGACGAGCGCACCTTTCTCGGCAACTCCAACTATCAGCACACAGGGAGGCAGAGAAGATACTCATCCTCGGCCAGCCGTCAACCATGCTGGGAACCATCGTCAGTCTGAAGATGAGCAGCTGCTATCCGCCTCCAGCGAGGCGGATCACAATGCTGAGGAAGCCGCCGATTACTGGTCAGTTCTCTAATGTCCCGGGTTGTTTGACCAGAGAAAATATGCAAGAGTCACTCCACAACGGAGTGACTCTCTATTATGCAAACCTCATCCCCCCGTAGCGACAACCCCTTGCTGTTTCGCGATAAAATTCGATTTAAGCGTCTTGCCTGCAACAACCGCAAGGGATTGTCGCTACAACATTAGCCATAGACGAAAAAAACAAACAACCTTGTATGTGTGAACGTAGATAAACAGCTATGCATCTCCATCCTCTCCATTCTGCCCGATCCCCTGGACATGGCTGGCGCCACAATTCTGGCAGCGTCGCACCTCCCAGGAGGTGAGCGGACCATTGATATTCATCTTAATATGCCGTATAAGATCAGGCTCTAAAGGAAGAGGGTTCTGGCACTGCGTACACAGTAGCGGCTGATATTCTGTTCCAGAACCGGGAATTTGATACTCTTCCTGCATAATTGATACTCCTTATCATTATTTTGTTAAAGACCTCTGTCAGGAGTACGAAGGATTGTATTCCTATAGTAAAGTGTAAAAGGTTAACCGGGTAAATAACAATGGTAGTTCTACCCAATAAATGAAAGTGTCATCTGTACGCTTTCGTCTCAGATCTGCGCCGCTGAGCCGTAGTATTGGACATCCTCGCGGAATCCGCCGTGTCCCTTGCCAATAGTGCTGTAATCGTCAACCAGTTCGATGGAGTGCAGATATTTGACCATCTTATAGCCAAGCTCGGTCTCAACACGCAGACGCAGCGGTGCACCATGTTCAAGGGGGAGTGGTTTGCCGTTCATTGTGTAGGCCAGGATCGTCTGAGGATGGCGTGCCGTCTCCATATCGAGCACCTCATAAAATGGCTTCTCCTGCATGTCTGGTGGGGTATCGGGGTAGGACTGTTTCCCGTCCTGATACGAGGTGAAGACGACGTAGTGTGCTTCAGGATTTACACCACATAAATCCAGTACTTCAGAGACACAAACTCCTCCCCATTCCGCAATCCCAGACCACCCTTGAATGCAGTTGTGGCGGGTGATCTGCTTCTGTTCAGGCAAGGCTTGTATATCTTCCAGCGAGAGGCAGAGCGGTGTGGTGACCAGCCCCTTGACCTCCAATCGCCAATCGGCAAAGCCATGATCAGCCAGCTTCCGAAACTCGCTTGTGACGGGCGGGCGACCGTTGACCCAGAAGTAGGGCGAGATGTCTTGCTCTGAAAAATGCTGGACGGAGGTTGATTTATGCAGAATGGTGTAGACAACGCGATCGACCACCGATCCTAACACATGTTGCATTTTGCGGCGATGGCGCAGGGTGTACCACGAGGCCCAGACATAGACGAGGACAACGACGATCAGCGCTGCCACCGCGATCAGCACCGCCGTTGTCACGCTACCCTGTTCGTGGCCGAGCACGATATTGCGAATATTGTCCTGAAAGTGGACAATCAGCACGAGGGCCGTGTGGATAATGATAAAGCCAATGAAGGCCAGCAGGCTCAGAAAATGCAGGCTGCGGCCCACCTGCCGCCCGCCAAAGAGCTTGATATACCAGGGAAAGTGTGCTTCAACCGCTGGAGACATGGTGGCCCCGGTCAGCAGCATAAACGGCGCGAGCAGGAAGACGACGCCAGCGTAGGCAAGTTGCTGCAAGGGATCGTAGGGCTGAAAGTCGCTTTTGGGGGGTATGTGAAAGGTAATGTAGATCAGAAAGGTGTGCCACGCGTGCGGAATAATCGACCAGGAGGTTGGGATCAGGCGGCTCCATTCGCCAGATGTGAAGAGCAACACAACGTAAATAAGGCCATTGAGTATCCAGAAAATTACCACAAAAAAGTGCCAGAGGCGGCCCACACCCAGGTTGTCCTTCCCTGGCTGGGCGATCAGCGGCGTGACTGGCACTTCTTCATCCATCGAGGTCCATAGCTTCCCTTCGGGAATTTTTTTATGCGTGAAGTTGAGCCATTCGCTGCCAGGTTTGCAGCCATCGTTGAAATACAGGCGGGGATGTGCCGCGAGTATCTGAATGCCGCTGCGTATGAGCAGGCCAATAAAGAGCAAATTGATATAATGGGTCACGCGTAGCCAGATAGGGAATCCAACCGTAGCAAACGCAATATGTAGATCTGTCATCTCGCACATCTCCCTTGTGCTTCCGTCTGTGGAGCTTTTGTCGTCAAACGATGTATTGTACATGCAATGACACGCTTTAAAATGATCAGAAGTTTCGTTTCGTTGCTGCGTTTATTTAATAGAGGATGGATGACCTGTCGTTGCTTGACATGGCATAGCCTGTATCGTCATAATCCAGTTGGAACCACATGTGTCTTGTATCACAATATGTAAGGAAGCAGGAGAAGCGTAGATGAAACAAGATAACGGGGCAGCGCTTTTTGGCGCAGGTGATCCACGTAGCGCGGCCATTGGCATTATCGAGGTCGCGCCCGAAGATGATCGACAGAGCATTCTGACCGCGATGCTGACCCAGGAGAAGCTCAAGCGCAAACAGACGGTCGTGGTGCTGCCAGAGCAGAGCGAGGCGTTTCGCCATCCCCTCGACTTCAAGGAATTTGCCAGCAGGCTGCACGATCTTCAGACCGAACTTGTCTTTGTGCTGCCTGCGAACTCCAGTCTTGTGCGTCTGGTGCGCCAGTATCAGTATCAGGTGTTTCTCTCGCTGGAAAACTACGCCCAGTATGCCCGCCAGTTTCTCAAAACTCCGCCTCCCGACGCAGCAAGCGCTCCTGAAGTTGATGACACGCCCCCAACCGATCAGAACGCTGTTCCTGTTGACGATGCCCCAACCGGCCCGCTTGCCACTCCAGGTGCTAACAGGGAGAATGAAGAGCTGGAAGATGATGAGGAAGAAGAGGAGGAGACAATAGCAGCGCCTCAGCCAGCCTCGCCGGTTCCGTTGCGGGCTTCGCTGTTCAAACATCCGCCGCCACCTGTTCCGCAAGAGGCTGCGTCTCCTCTACCAGAACAGAAAGCTCCTGAGAGCGAACCTCCTACGATACAAGCTGCTCTCGCCAATCCGCGTCCCCGGCGAGGGCAGCGCATCTGGACGCTGTTTGTGTTGTTGTTGTTGGTGATCTTGCTACTTGCTGGCGTTTTGGGGACGCTGGTTGGTATCGTACCGGTGGCTGTCCTGTTCCCCAGCATCACATCGGCAACGGTGACCATTACGCCCGACAGTCAGACGTTTCAACAGCCCTATCAGATAGCAGCTGTCACGACCCTGGCCGATCATACACAGCGACAGGTGCAGGCCCGCTTCCTCTCC
>JAICIM010000107.1 GCA_025928885.1 Ktedonobacteraceae bacterium
ATGCAGAATAGCGGAATGGATTGTAATGTCATTGCTGCGTGGCTGAAATGTGACCTGACACCAACATAACGGGGATGGCATTACACATACAGATACACATTCGGCCACGCGTCACTTTTCCTTAGCGCTGCTTGCCTGAGATGGCTCTTGCAATCACAATGCGCTGAATCTGATTGGTGCCTTCAAAGATCTGTGCCACTTTGACATCGCGCATATAGCGCTCAACCGGGTAGTCGCGCACATAGCCAGCGCCGCCCAGCACCTGGACCGCATTCGTTGTGATCTCCATAGCCGCGTCGGTCGCGAAACACTTTGCCATTGCCGCATACATCGTCGCGTCCTGGCCCGCATCCAGCTTATAGGCTGCCTCATAGACCAGCAGGCGTGCGGCCTCGATCTTCATCATCATATCGGCCAGCAAAAACTGAATCGCCTGGAAACTGGCGATCGGGTGGCCGAATTGCTGACGTGTCCCGGCATAGTCGCGGGCGACCTCGAAAGCTGCCTGGGCGACGCCGATGGCGATGGCTCCAATATTGATGCGCCCGCTATCGAGAGAGGCCATCGCAATTTTAAAGCCCTGGCCCTCGTCGCCAATGCGATTGCTGACTGGAATGCTGCACCCCTGAAAAAGCAGTTCGCGCGTCGGCGACGAATGGAGGCCCATTTTGCGCTCGCTCTTGCCAAACGAGAAGCCGGGTGTGTTCTTTTCGACGACAAAGCAGGAGACACCGCCAGCGTTGCGACCGGCCTGCGTGCGGGCCATCACCAGATAGAGATCAGCTTCGCCGCCGTTTGTCACCCACATCTTTGAGCCGTTGAGAATATAGCTATCATCCTGTCGTTCGGCCTGACATTGCAGGCTGGCCGCATCTGATCCCGCCTCCACCTCGCTGAGCGAGAATGCGCCAAGCAGTTCGCCCGAGGCCAGACGAGATACCCAGCGCTGGCGTTGCTCGTCGTTGCTATAGCGGGCCAGGGAGCCTGTTACCATGTTGTGAACCGAGAGGCCCACGGCGGTTGCCATATCGCCTTTTGCCAGTTCTTCATAGACCAGTGCGCCGGTCAGGCGGCTCAAGAGGTTGCCGCCATCTGCTTCCGGCGTCGTCATGCCCAGCAGTCCCAGCCCGCCCATCTTTGTATAGATTTCGCGCGGAAAGTAATAGTCCTCGTCCCAGGCTGCGGCGTGCGGCGCGATTTCCTGCTCGGTGAAATGACGTACCATGTCGCGAATATCTACTTGCTCTTCGTTGAGGTCAAATTTCACAGCATACTCCAATTCTACTAATGAGCAGCGTCTTGTTTACTACCTATACTATAACATTGGCTTTTACGGTGCCTCCCCGTTTCGTAGTTGCGCGATAAAGTCGCGCAACTACGAAAGATATTGCAGAGTTTGTGCGTAATAACTTATTATTGCGTTGGGTCACGTTGTGGATGGTGGCCCGGGCGCGATAAAGTCGCGCAACTACGAAACGCTTTCTTCTGGTTGGAAAAAATCATTGTCGTTCACTAGGAAGAGAGCGTCTCTATGAGAACGCTGCCACTATTACCAGCGGTGGCAATCGAGGCCCCATCGGATGACCAGGCGGTGGCGCGAATGCTGGAGTTGTTTGGATCAGGTTTGATGAGGCTGACACGGCCACTATACGGGTTCCAGATATGCAGTATGCCACTGCTGCCTGCCGAGGCGATCAGCTTGCTGTTTGAGCTGCCGCTTAACGGCGGTTGCCAGGCTATTGTATAGACCTCGCCCGGGGTGCTCATGCTCAAGTCTACCTCAGTAGTTGGCGTTCCGTTTGTCATATGTCCCAGATAGAGGATATTAGTGGCACCGGTGAGAGGGTTCCAGATCTGAACCGTGCGATCGCTGCTGCCAGAAGCGATCTGTGAGCCATCGAGGGGCGACCATGCCAGAACATTGATGGTATTGGAATGTCCACGATAAGTGGTGATTGCCGATGCATTGGGGGTTGTTGCCCAGATCTGCACGGTATAATCCTCTCCCCCGGATGCGATATAGCTGCCAGTAGGAGACCAGGCAACGGCCCGCACACTTTTTGTATGCCCTTTATAGACACTGTGCGTTTGGAGCGTTGTTCCATTGCAGATGTAGACCTTCCCGTCGCCGCAGGCCACCGCAAGAGCACTGCTATCCGGGTTCCAGCTTGTTGAGTAGATGGGACCAGGGAATGTGGCTATTGCCTTCTGTTTACCTTTGTTGTTCCAGAGGCGTACCGTTTTATCCAGTGACCCGGAGGCCAGCGTCAGATTATCTCCTGAGTAGGCTACAGTCGTTACAGATTGCGTATGACCATGACAGACGGCAACCAGAGAACTATTTGCACCATTGGACCCGGGCGTCCAGATCTGGACGGTTTTATCATCGCTGGCCGAGGCCGCAAATATATTGTTACCGGTCGGCCATGCCAGAGCATTGATGGCGGATGCATTGACGGTAAATTCGCTTGCATACTCCAGGTCTAGCGTCGATCCAATTGCTGTAACAGGGCCTGGTGCAGCTTTAGGAAGAGGATCAGTGTGATTCTGGAAGATCTGACTGCTGAATAACCAGGCCGTTCCCATAATCCCTGCCGTAATCAGCACGGTTCGCCGCGTCGTCCCTTTCTTTGGTGGATTGCCCATCTTCGCTGCTGCCTGGGGTGATGGCGTGTAGTAGACCTGTCCTTGCGTATTGCCCGAATGCGGCGCGTAGAAAACTTGCTGCTGGCCTGCAGCAGGAGATATTCCAGCGAGGGGAGGATACCCTGACTGTCCTAATGTGCCAGGAGTGACAAGATTGTTTTGAGAAAGAGCAGGAGCTGCCTGATAGCCCGCCGCATAGTGGCTGCCGAGATGTTGTAAAAGATGCTCCAACTGTTTTTTTACCTGCGCCATGTCATCAGGCCGCTTCTGTGGTTCCATCTCCACCATTCGCCTGAGCAATGTCTCAAGCTCAATCGAGAGTGAGGGGCGGTAGCTACGAATAGGCGCGAATTGAAAGGGCGACTCTGAGGGATCTTTGCCCGTCAACATCTGATGTAAGATGGCACCCAAGCTGTAGATATCGGAGCGCGGCGTCGTTTGTGCCTTGCCATACTGCTCAGGGGCGGCATAGCCAGGTGAACCAAAGGCGATCGTATCGCGGGCCTGTCCGGGCTTAAAGTGGCGTGCAATGCCAAAATCGATCAGGTGTGTTCTCCGAGCCGGGTCAAGTATGATGTTGGCGGGTTTGAGGTCGCGAAAAATAATTGGTGGCGAGTGATGATGCATATAGTCAAGGACGGTGCAGAGTTGAATGCCGATGCGCAATACATCCTGTATCTGAATGCCACCGGAATTGGTGATGCTCAGGGCCGCCTGCTCCAGATAACGCTCTAGCGTCTCGCCAGCAATATAGTTGATAATGAGATACCAGTGGTTGCTATCGGTAAAGTGATCGTACATCTCCGGCAGATTGGGATGTCGGAGCTGAGAGAGCGCCGCAACCTCGCGATTGAATGCATCGGTCGCCTCGATGATCTCCTGAGACGTTAAGCGCGTCAGATCGATCTCTTTGACGGCCACATTGCGATGCAGTTGCGTATCTTCCGCCTTATAGACCGAGCCAAAGCCGCCCTGACCGATACAATTGATGATGCGGTAGCGCCCTTTGATGAGCGTATTATTCGCCAGTAATACTCGTGCGCTGCCTGTGATTTGAGGAGGGGGAACCAGGGGACGCTGGCAGGCAAAGCAGGAAGAGGCTGTATCAACATTGTCCGCGCCGCAATGATTGCAAAACATATGCTCGCTCGCTTTTTTCTCTCTCTATTACATGTTGCCGGTTAGAAATAACCAGTAGATAATAGCTTTTTCTTTTAGATCATAGTGATAAACGTGAATGCGGTGCCAGTGTCAAATGTCCTATTTACTGTACTATCTCGCGACTGTACTTTTTTGCTAAGACGATCAAAGGGCTTTCCAGACCTGGACGCTGCGGTCAACCCCTGCCGAAGCGATGCGGGTGCCATCGGGGGACCAGGCGACGGCGATAACGTAGCCAACATGGCCGCAATAGGTTGAGGCGACGCGGGCGGCATTGTTGGCGGCGAGATCCCAGATCTGCACGGTGCGGTTGTTGCTGCCGACAGCCAGATGCTTTCCCTGGGGAGACCAGGCGACGACGTTTTTGATACCGGAGCCGTTGGTCCCGTGGGTGAAGACGATATGGCTGGTGAGTGCGTCCCAGATCTGGACGCGATGATCGTTGCTGGCGGCGGCCAGATATTTGCTGTCGGGCGACCATGCCACAGAGTTAATGGTGCCGTACTGGCCCGGCAGCGTCTTTTGCCAGGGCGTCGAGGAGAGGAGCGCGGAAAACTTCTCCGAGACCTTCTCGAAGAGGGTGCGCGGCTGCTTTTGCTGGTCTCGCGCCGGGTCCCAGATGTGGATCAGGCGATCTTTCCCGGCGGAGGCGATGCGCTTGCCATCGGGCGACCATGCCACGCTCTGGACCTTATCCTTATGCTCGTTATACTGGAACGTCAATGTTCCTGTTGCAGCCTCCCAGACGTGGACGTGGGCGTCTTCTCCAGCGGAGGCGATCAGCTTGCCATCGGGCGACCATGCCAGAGTATCAACCATTCCAGTATGGCCTGTATAGCTAACGGCAACCTCGCCGGTCGCGACCTTCCAGACCTGGATGGTGCGGTCGTCGCTGGCGGAGGCGACTAGCGTGCTATCGGGCGACCATGCCAGATCGTTGACGCGGGCAAAGTGTCCTTTATAAGTCAGCAGCGTCTTGCCCTGGTCGGCATCCCAGACCCGGACGGTCTTGTCGTAGCTGGCCGAAGCGAGCAGTTTGCCGTCGGGGGACCATGCGACCGCTGCGATCCGGCTGCTGTGTCCATAGCCGATGTACAGCGTATTGGGTTGTGGCGGGATTTGCTGCGTCGTTGTCGTCTTTGAGCGCTTCTGTCTTTGCAGCGGTGGCGGCGGTTGGTAGCTTACTGGCACGCCGGACAAAGGGTGTGTCGTGGCATGCTGCGTGACGATGCGCTGCAATTCCTGCTTGACCAGTGTGACGGTCTCCGGTCGCTGATTGATATTGACGCTGACCATGTTCATCACCAGCGCGTCCAGTCCGGCCAGCGTGGGATCGTTGAGGTGTAGCCATGAAAATTGAAAAGGGGTCTCTGAAGGATCTTCGCCGGTGAGCAACTGATGCAGGGTCGCGCCCAGGCTGTAGATATCGGCCCGCGCGTTGGTTTGTGAGCGGCCATATTGTTCGGGCGCAGCATAGCCCGACGAGCCGAGGGCGGTGGTATCTTTTTTCTGCCCCGGCTTAAAGTGGCGGGCGATGCCAAAGTCAATGAGATAGATATGTTCGGCGGGCGTGATCATTACGTTGGCCGGTTTGAGGTCGCGGAAAATGATCGGTGGCTGGCGGGTATGCAGATATTCCAGCACCGAACAGAGTTGCAGGCCGATCTCTAATACCTTATCGATCGGCATTTTGTTCTTGCCCAGAGAGGCGATGCGCTGCTCCAGCGTCTCCCCCTCTATATAATCCATTACCAGATACGAGCGGCCCGCATCGGTGAATTGAGCATAGATGCTGGGTAGATTGGGATGTTTCAGGCTCGCCAGCAACATGGCCTCATTCTTCAGCGCATCTTCCGCCGCGACCAGATCCTGTGGGGAAAGGTTGTTCTGGCTCATCTCTTTGACCGCCACCAGCCGCCCGCCAAACTCCTGGTCCATCGCTTTATAGACAGCACCAAAGCCTCCGCGCCCGATGGGGCCGAGGATGCTATAGCGCTGCTTTAACACATGCTGCGGCGTCAGTAGCCCGGTGATGGTGGTACTGATCGTGATGGTGCTATTGACGATGCTGCTATTGCTGGTGGTGCTACTTCCATTCGCGAGGAGCTGCAATGATCGACCACAGACGCGGCAAAATCTGGCCTGGCTCCGATTCCCGGCCCCGCAGTGATCACAGAATAATGGCGAGGTCAGCGACATGCGATCCTTTCCCTCTAAAACATTTGTGCCAGATGATATGGTACTGCTACAGTAGTACAAATGAAGCACGTTGTCAAGGGACTCTTTCACACTCCCACGCCCCTCTTATAGTGAAAAAAAGGTATTGGGTGAACTGCTATTAACCCGTCCGGGGATGAAACATGGTATAGTATACGACGTAGTGTTATAATACTTCTGTATCTGTGCCGGTAATGGCAAACGCTATCCGAACGCTGTTTTTATGACGAGGGGAATGCTGGTTTTATGGCGAAAAGAATATTGATTATGGATGACGACCCCACCATCGCCGATCTGCTGACCGAGGCACTGGCCGATGAGGGGTATGAAACGTATATGACAACGCAGAGTCTACGCTTCTACGATGCCGTTCGTGAACATAATCCTGACCTGGTTTTGCTCGATCTCATGATGCCGTATCTCGATGGGCGCGATGAACTCAAGCTGATGGAGATGGCCCTCGATCGCCAGATCCCTGTCATTGTTGTCACGGCCTTTCTCGGCGCGGCGAACGAAGAGCAAGAGTTTCGCGAGGCTGGCGTCCGTCATATTGTGTATAAGCCATTTGATCTGGACAAGCTGGTGGATCTGGTCCGAACAACTATCGGAGAGCCGGGGGGAAAGAACTCATGAGTTCCACCGTTCGGGTTGCTCTGGATGCTATGGGTGGTGATAAGGCTCCCGGCGAGATTGTGGCCGGCGCTGTCCAGGCCGCACGTGAATTTGATATGGGCGTCTACCTCGTTGGCCGCGAGGATGCTATTCGGGCCGAACTGGCGAAGCATGATGTGACCGGTCTCGATCTGCCCATCCTCCACACCGATGAGGTCATCGAGATGGATGAGCATCCCGCGAATGCTGTTCGTCGTAAAAAGAAAGCGTCGATGAATCTTGCCCTGGAACTGGTTCGTGATGGTCAGGCCGTTGGCGCGGTTTCAGCCGGTAATAGCGGCGCGATGCTTGCTGCCTCTCTCTTTATCCTCAAGCGCCTGCCGGGTGTGGACCGTCCCGCGCTGGGTGGTGTTTTACCCGCACGCACCGGCCCCTGTCTGGTGATCGATATGGGCGCGAACGCCGATTGTAAACCAGAATATCTCTTGCAGTTTGCCCTGATGGGATCGATCTACATGGATCGTATCTTTCAGATTGCCTCTCCGCGCGTCGGCCTGCTTGCTAATGGCGAAGAAGAGGGGAAAGGCAATCAACTTGTCATCGATACCTATCAATTAATAAAAGCTGATGCCCCGATTCTGGGTCTGAACTTTATCGGCAACGTTGAGGGACGCGATATCCCGGCTGGCAGCGCCGATGTGGTGGTTTGCGATGGCTTTGTTGGCAACGTGGTTTTGAAGCTCAGCGAGGGATTGGCCGAAGCGCTGATCGGGATGATGCGCGAACAGATGTCCAGCACCCTGATCAACAAGCTGGCGGCGGCGGTGCTAGCCCCTGGATTGCGCAAGATGTTCAAGCGCCTCGATTATGCCGAATATGGTGGTATACCTCTGCTTGGGGTCAACGGGGCCGCGATCGTTGCGCATGGCCGCTCTAATGCCAGAGCGATCAAGAATGCGCTGCGAGTGGCTCGTCAAACGGCTGAGACTGGCGTGGCGACGGCAATTGCCGATGGGCTGGCTCGTCTGAAGACGACTGGCGACAAGCAGCAGGCAGAGGTCTAAAAGCTCACAAAAGAAACATATGACAGGGATGCAGAACAACATCGTTCCCCCTGCCATATGTGCCTGAAAAGAAAAGACGAAGTTTGTCTGATCAACTTCCTTCGCCTATCTGGACTTCAAGATGCATCGCTGTCGGGCGACTTCTTGCGCCGTCTGGCGGCACCTCCTAATTTACCGATACGTCTATAAAAATCAGGGTCCTGGCGCTGTTTCGTGGTATTTCCACCCAACTTGCCCATATTGCTAAAATGTTCCGGGCCATACTTGTTGACGTTGGCTATGCCGCCTTTCTGGGCAATCGCGCGGTAATACTCGCTCCCACGCTGTTCCTTGAGTGCTTTCCCTCCCTTTTTGCCGATTCTTTTATAATAGTCTTCGCCGTATTTTGCGCGGATGGTGTGTCCCCCTCTTCTCCGACCTGCCGCCGCTGATGATGGGGCTTCAGGTGTCCCTACGTCTGCTGATGTGGGTTCGGGTTTCTCATCGTCTTCCGGCAACATCGCTAACAACCCCCTTTCCCATTTTCAACCCCAGGTTGAAAAGTGAGCGCTTTTCAATATTTCAATGGTGATCGACCATCATTGATTGTGTTTTTCACGGAAAAAAACAAGAGGGCATCTGTCCTTAGATGCCCTGCAATACTGTCTTGAGTGGTCGATGCCCCTATTATAGGGAGGGCCTTCCGCTTTTGTCAATAAACTCACCCTTTAAGCTGTTTCTCCTGTCCCGACTTCTAGCGGCATTGCAACAGCCCGGTGGAGCAGCAATAGTTTGTGGGCAGGGGGGCTGGTGGGTTCGGCGCTTTAACGTAGTCGTGAGAGAAGATATCCTGATACATCGCAGCAATCATGGGGCCAACGGAGGCACCACCCTCGCCGCTGTTCTGTTTCATCGCGACGATGGTGAGCCGGGGAAGCTGCTCTGGCCGGGTGATGGAGTAGGGAGCCTGAGTAATCATCCAGCCATGTGCCGCGATGTTGCCTGCGTCGCTCACCTGTCCGGTACTGGTTTTGCCGATAATGCTCACGGGCGAGTTGAGCAGAGCTGGCACGACGGAACCGGAGCCACAGCGAATCACGCCAAACATTGCCTGCCGCACCTGGGCTGCTGTTTGTGCCGAGATTGGTGCGCGTAAGAGTTCTGAGCTATTAATCTGCACCGGTTGCTTGTCAGGAGCAACGATCTTCGCCAGCAGCATGGGGCGCATCAAATGTCCATTGCTGGCAATCGCGTTATTAAACAGCGCCATTTGCAGTGGGGTGACGGCATCGTAGCCCTGCCCGAAGGCTTCGGCGGCCAGTTCGTTCTCATTTAACGTCGGCTGGCTTTTGAAAATGCTGCTTTTGACAACGGGCAGATCGAATGGGATTGTCTGACCCATATAGAAGCGCTGGTTATAGTCCTGCCAGGCGTTGGAGCCAAGTTTTAAACCAAGCTGCGCAAAGATGATGTTATCGGAGTGGACAAAGCCGTACTCGCTGGTCACGGGGAAGTGATAGGTGTAGGGATCAATATTATTGCCAATCGGGCCGATCTGTTGCCCGTTGACAAAAATTGGTCCCCTGGCGTGCTGCTCGTCGAAAGTTGTTTGCAGACTGGTTTTGCCTGTGTCGAGAGCTGCCATGAGCGTCACCGCTTTGTAGCTTGAACCCGGAATATAGGTATCCTGAATCGGCTTCATCAGCAGCGGTTGCCGCTTATCCTGTGCCAGGGCGTTGTAGTAGGAAAGGTTGCCGCTGGCAACGGTCGAGACGAGCTTATTGGGATCGAAGCCGGGACGACTGAGCATCGCCAGCACCTCTCCCGTATGTGGGTCCATCACGATCACAGCGCCGCTGTCCGACTTAAACGTATTTTCATTGTCGATGACGATTGGATCATCGAAGTGCCGGTTGACGAGACGTTGGATACGCACATCGATGGTGAGATAGAGATCATCGCCGACCGGTGGCCGATGCAAGAGTTTATTGCCCATTGTGTCAAGCGCGGTCGTCCCTGCCTCTCCACTCAGATAGGCGTCATACTGATGTTCCAGGCCCGTTGGGGGATAGAGAGGATTGATATAATAGCCGATCAGTGCGGCCAGCGAGGGTTCATAATAATGGCGCAGGTAGCCGCAGGGAGCGTTTTTGTTCGGCTGCGACTCCGCCAGCAGCACGCCATTGCGATCAAAAATGCGTCCCCGGATTGGAGCATTCGCGGGGAGGCAGGAGCGACCATTATGAACATTGGCGGTTACCGCGCTTGCGGCGATGACCTGCCAGTACACGAGGCCCCCGCTTAACGCCAGAAAGAGCGCCGTCATAAAGACGCCCAGCCGCCGTATATTTGAGCCAATATGCAAATCTCAACCTCCTGATTGATGAATAGACATGTTTACCTTGTAATCATAGCCATCATGCATTGTCAGAGGGAGAGCCTTTGCGATACAATAAGCGATACAATAACAGGGAGAAAGTTATCTACCTATTCATGGAATCTTCTGCATGGAGCGGATAAACTACAGGAATACATCATTCGGAGCATGGCTCAAAGCGCGGAGGAAGCGCTATCGACTGACTCAGGGTGAGCTGGCGGAGCGTATTCATTGCGCGGCTGTGACGATTCGGAAGATCGAGGCCGATGAGCGGCGACCCTCCCCACAACTGGTGGCTCTGCTCGTTGAGCAACTGGCGATCCCGACAGAGTGGCGCGAGGATTTTCGACAATGGGCCTGTACCGGCATCCCTCCGCACTCAGCGCTTGCTCAGGAGCGCAAACCAGCACAACCCTCACCATTTCTGCCCGCCTGCCCACTAACGGTCCAGGCCACTGCTGCCTGCCTGCTGGATGCCAACAGCAACTCGCTGCTGGTCGATATTCGTGGTCAACAGCGGCTCCCGATTGCCAGCACTACGAAGATCATGACCGCCATTATCACCATTGAGGAGGCCGATCTGCACGAGACGGTTACCATTGAGCAGGAGGTGATCGATGAGATCATTAGAATCGATGGCTTTCGCGGTGCTGGTCTGGTTGCCGGGGATCGCATCATGCTCAAAGACCTGCTTTATGCCATGCTGCTCCCTTCCGGCGATGAAGCCGCTCTGACCATCGCCCGCTTTATTGGCGGCACAATGGCGGGGTTTGCGCAATTGATGAACGACTATGCAAAGCGGCTTCATCTCACACAAACCCATTATTCCAATCCTTGCGGCTTCGCTTATCGGGAGAAGCATGCGGACCACTATTCCACCGCCCGAGATCTGGTGCATCTCGCCCGCTATGCCCTCTCCAATCCGCTTTTTGCGCAGATTGTGCAATTGCAGCGTTATATCCTGTCTGCCACCCCGCTGCATCGCGCCTATACCTGGGAGACTACCAACAGTCTGCTCTGCTGTTATGCGGGCGCGACCGGCATCAAAACCGGCTATGGCCCGCTTGCAGGCTATTGTCTCGTGTTCTCTGCCACCAGTCCTGATCGCCACCTGATCGGCGCGATTCTTCAGAGTAAAGGAGCGATACAACGCCTGGAAGATACCCGACAATTGCTCGATTGGGGCTTTTCGCTACCTACCCTTTGAGCCACCGCACCTGGATTGGCGCGTCGCTCGTAATCCCTGTGGCGACGATGACCTGGGGATAGTCGGGGAAGACATCGAGCATATTATCGCTCCAGGCCACACCATCACCGGCAGAGAGCCAGACCCCCTTTGTGGGCTGCTTGACCTGGACGCGGACGGCGTTGTGTTCCAGGTGTTCGACAGAGATTTCGGGATCGGGCAACGTGAGATATTTGAATGGTTCGGGCCAGAGCGCCGCACGCGCAATCACCGCCCCATCCTTCACCAGCCGCACCGCCATGATATGCGTCTCGCGCAACTGGTTCTCTATCTCTCGCAGCTCACTGGACTGGTTGGGCGCAAGCGTGACCTGAGCGTGTTCATGCGCAAGCAGTTCGCCCGTGAGCGACCAGGTGTTGATCTCCAGTTCGGCTTCTAGCGTGCTTCCCAGGCTATTGGCGCCCCAGATGGCGACCCGCTCGTCTGAAACGCGTGCGATACCAGCGGCGAAGGGGGCCAGTTCGCGCCGCACCACATAGTACGCAGGCTTGGGCCGTAGCAGACTATCGACAATCGCCCAGCTCGTGACGGGCCAGCAGTCGTTGAGCTGCCAGACGAGCGCACCAGCTGTGTAGCGCTCCTGATAGCCCTGTCCGCGCCAGCGCCGTCGCCAGCCACGAAAGGCCGAGGCCAGCGCTTCGGCCTGGATAAATTGGGTGGCATAGACATATTCGTCGAGCTGTTCTGGCATGCGGATATTGCGCACGAGATAGCTGGCAAGCCGTGTCGGTCCACCATCGGCCTTATTGTGCAGGTCCATTGTGCGGCTCTGTGGATAACGCTCGTCGGGTTCGGTAAACGAAGTGATGGTTGCCAGAGCGGGAAAGGATGCCATGCCAAACTCGCTGACAAACGTTCCCGCTAACTGGGGATAGTTCTGGTATGGGTCCATATAGCCGTGCCAGACATCCCAGATGTGTTGATCGCCGGCATGGTGATCGTTGGAGTTGCTATTTTCGCCACCGCTATAGGGGCTGCCGGGCCAGTAGGTGCGCGTTGGATCGAGCGTGGCGCAGACCTGTGGCAGGATCTCTTCGTAGATGGTGCGAGCCGGGAAAGCGGTCTGCGTGAAATCTCCGTTGAAGGTTGCATCGTAGACACTCTTCGAGCCTGCAATCGCGTAGTCCTCATTGTTGCCGCACCAGAGCGCGAGGCAGGGATGATGGCGCAGGCGGCGTACCGCGTCTGCGGCCTCTAAGCGCACACTTTCGCGAAACTCCTCGTGGGCCGGATAGAGGCCACAGGCGAACATAAAATCTTGCCAGACGAGCAGGCCCAGTTCGTCGCAGAGATCGTAGAATATATCCTCTTCATAGATGCCACCGCCCCAGACGCGCAGCATCACCATATTGGCGTCGGCAGCCAGTTGCAGCCAGGCGCGATAGCGTTCAGGGGAGACGCGAGGCACAAAGAGATCGGCGGGAATCCAGTTCGCGCCACCACAGAAGATGGGGGTGTTATTAATCTCAAATAGAAAGGTTGTCCCTGAGCCATCGGCAAGCGGCTGCTGGACCAGTTGCAGGCGGCGCAGGCCGATGCGCTGTTCGCGGCTATCAATGATCTCACCATCTTTTTGCAGCGTGATGACCAGCCGATAGAGCGCCTGCTCGCCATAACCATGCGGCCACCAGAGCTGAGGCGCGTCGATAGTGAGGACGCGCTCGACGGTTGCGGAATCCGTCGCTGGTAATGTGGCCTGCGTCACCGTCTCGCCCGAGGGAGCATAGAGCGCGATATGGACGGAGAGCTGTGAGAGCGCCGAGCCGTCGAGCGTGACGCTGACGGGAAGATGGGCTATCGCCAGATCGGGCGCAACCTCAGTGGGACAATGTAGATCGACGATGCGTGCCGTGTATGCCTCCAGCCAGAGCGGTCGCCAGATGCCAGCCGTGAGCAGCGTTGGACCCCAATCCCAGCCATAATGATACTGAGCCTTACGCACATAGAGGCGGCTTGAATCGCCATTCCAGAGCGGCAACTCTCCATGCTGAGCCTCGCGCTCTTTGCCGCGCCGCAGTGCCGACTCAAAAAGGATCTGTATGCTATTAGGTCCGGGCTGAAGCAGGGACGAGACCGGCACACGATGCGAAATAAACATATTGTCGCTGACGAGGACCTGTGCGCCGTTGAGCCAGACGGTTGCGAAGGTATCGAGTCCGGCGCTGCACAGAGCAATGGTCTCTTCGATCTTGAAATCGGGCGGCAGGACGAATTCGCAGCGATACAGCCAGTCGCGTTCGCCCACCCACTGCACCTGCGTCTCGTTCAATCCGAAGAATGGATCGGGGATCTGTTCGGCTGCCAGCAAATCCTGATGGATCGTGCCGGGAACGCTGGCGGCAAACCAGCCCTCAGTCGTGGCAAAGTCGTCTGTCAGCGCCAGAGCTGGATCACGCTGTTTGTATTGCCAGTTGTTGAAAAGGGATAGCTGTCTCATATGCTCCTTTTAAATGTGAAAGGTATTTCGTAGTTGCGGGGGGGGTGAGGGCGGGGGGGGGTGGGTGGGTTGGTTTGAGTGGGCGGGGGAGAGGAGCGGAAGGCCAAAAAAAAAAAAACAGCGCCGCCCGGAGCCCCGGGAGAAGGCG
>JAICIM010000381.1 GCA_025928885.1 Ktedonobacteraceae bacterium
AACGCGAGGTTCCAGGTGCGTGTATGCGGATCACAAAGCTGAGTAGTTGAGGCAATCGTCCATTCGCTCATCCGTTCACCTGTGAGAAAATAACGCAACAGTTCTGGCATCAACAGGAGCGTTTCGGCTTTTTCGAGCAGTGGAGATGCTGCTTTTTTCAAGGCATAAAGCTGATAGAGCGTATTGAAAGAGAGGAATTGAATGCCAGTCTGAGCGAACAACTCCCGACGCGGTACAAGTTGTTCCACCTCTTCCATTGTCGTGCGTGTGTGCGGGTCGCGATAATGGTAGGGATTGCCCAGCAGTTCACCATTGGCACTGAGCAGGCCGAAATCGACGCCCCAGGTGTCAATGCCGATGCTCTGGATATCGCCATAGCTTTTCAAGCGAGCGGTAATCAGCGCCTGTTTGATTTGATGGAAAAGTTGTAAAACGTCCCAATAGAGATGGTTGTGTATCCAGACCGGCTCGTTGGGGAAGCTGTAAATTGTTTCGATGGCGAGGTGGCCGTCGTCGAGATGACCGACGACGGCACGACCACTGCTTGCCCCTAAATCAAAGGCAAGCGTACTTACCAACTCGCACCACCTTTTCCACGTGCCTTGATGCTGTCAGCATAGCCACTCTCAAGATAGGCCAGCATGGGATTGGTGGGAACGCCCATCTCCTCGCGCACGACATGGAGCAGCGGCGTGACATCGAACTCGAACGCTTCCCTTACAGCATTCTCGGCCCCCAGCACATCTTGTTGTTCCTGCGCCGCCTTCACCTCGTCCAGATTGATCAGTAGCGCTTTGGCATACTGGGTCTGCACGTTGAGGACGGAGCGGATCATGGCCGGGATTTTGGGTTCGATACAATGGCTCTGATCGATCATATAGGCGATATTTTCGGCTGTCTGCTGGACACCCTTGTTCGCGTCGGCATGGGCATCGAGGATCTGGTAAAAGATCAGAAACAGCTCGTAAGGATTGACCGAGCCAACGATCAGATCATCGTCGGCGTATTTGCGGTTATTGAAGTGGAAGCCGCCAAGCTTTTGCTCATCGAGCAGGTAAGCAACGATCTGCTCAACGTTGGTTCCCTGCGCATGATGCCCGGTGTCAACCAGTACCTGAGCCTGATCGCCCAGCTTCAGCGCCATATTGTACGCCATGCCCCAATCGCCCAGGTCGGTATGATAGAAGGCCGGCTCAAAGAACTTGTACTCAATCAGCAGGCGCATATTGGGATCGAGCGCCTGATAGATTTCGCTCAGCGTTTCGAGCAGGCGGTGTTTGCGTCCGCGAATGCTGTCCTGTCCGGGATAGTTCGTACCATCGGCCAGCCACAGACTGATGATAGAGGAGTTGACCGTGCGGGCGATCTCGATGCATTCGAGGATGTGTTCAACGGCCCGGCGACGAATGGCTGGATTGGAATTGCAGAGGCTGCCAAAAATATAGTCGTCGTCTTGAAAGAGATTGGGGTTGATCGCACCCAGCGTCAGGTTGAGCGAGGCGGCGTGCTGCTGGAGCTGATCGTAATTATCAACTTTGTCCCAGGGAATATGCAGGGCGACGGAGGGGCAGAGACCGGTCAGGCGATGGACCTGCGCGGCATCATCCAGCTTTTCAAAGGGGTTGCGCGGCACACCAACCTGTTGAAAGACCTTGAAGCGCGTACCAGAATCGCCATAGCCCCAGGAAGGAGTTTCCACCTTGAGTTCCTTCAATCTGGCCTTGACCTGCTCGACATCGATGCCGCGATCTGTTTGCTGCTGGACGAAAAGAGAATATGCGGAGTCGCTCATTGACATCTGCTCCCTTCTGCGGGAGGCAACCACAGCGGTGATTGCCCCATTGCGCTTGAATCTATCGCTATGAATATATTTAACGGGTAAATGCTGCTGGTACGCCGCCATCGACGGTAACCATACAGCCGGTAGTTTTGCTGGCTTGCGAGGAGGCCAGGAAGGCGATGGCGTTCGCGATATCTTCTGGCAAAACGTTAACCAGCAGCGTTGTGCGCTTGCGGTAGTAGTCTTCCAGTTGATCCGGCTCGACGCCATAGGATCTGGCTCGCTCTTCACGCCAGCGCGAGTTCCAGATGGCTGATCCTTGCAGGACCGCATCGGGCAGTACGCTATTCACACGGATGCCATATGATCCACCTTCGGCGGCGATGCAGCGTGCGAGGTGGGCCTCTGCCGCTTTCGCCACGCTATAGGCGCTGGCATTTTTACCGGCGTAGATAGAATTTTTCGATGCGACGAACACCATGCTGCCGCCCAACTGCTGCTGCTTCATCACCTTGAACGCCTCGCGTGCGACCAGGAAGTAGCCGGTTGATAAGACGTTCATATTCAGGTTCCATTCCTGAAGGGTTGTCTCATCAAATGGACTGGAGGTAGCAAGGCCAGCATTGTTGACGATCACATCGACGCCGCCATACGTCAAAATGGCTTCCTGATAGCTTTCCTTGATGGCCTGCTCGTTCGTCACATCCATCTTGATCGCAATAGCTCGACCTTCGCCGTATTGCTTGTTGATTTGTTCGGCGACCTGTTGTGCGCCTTCCAGGTTGATATCGGTGATGACGACGTGCATACCCTCGGCTACGAAGCGCTGGCAGGTTGCGCTGCCAATGCCGCCAGCCCCGCCCGTGACCAGCCCGATCTGACGTGAGAACTCGGCTTCAGGAGGCAGGAGGCTGAGTTTGTATAGCTCAAGCGGCCAGTATTCGACATCGTACGATTCTTTTTCGTTAAGCGAGGTGAAGTTGCCCAGCGCAGTCGTTCCCTGCATGACCGAAATGGCGCGATGATAGAGATCGCCGCTGACCTTTGCCATAGCCCAGGAGCGCCCGGTGTTGATCATGCCGATGCCCGGGATCAGGATGACGCGCGGTGCCGTATGAGCAATAGTATCGCCCGCGTTTTTGTTGCGCTCAAAATACTGGCGATATTCGTCTTTAAACGTGGCGATGCCAGCGTTCAGCCGTTCCTGCAATTGAGCAACATCGTGAGTGGATGGGTCCCAATCGATATAAAGAGGAACGCGCTTGGTATGAACCAGGTGATCGGGGCAAGCGGCACCAACTTGAGAGAGGCTTGGTGCATCCTGGCTATCGACAAAGGTGAGGACATCATCGCCATCGTCATAGGTAACGATCATCCGTTGCTCTTGACTGACCGCGCCCCTGATAGATGGAAGAATCTGCGTGAGAATCTCGCAGCGCTCTGCCTCTGGCAGCGCTTCATATCTGTTGCCGCCAAAGAGCGGGCGCTGGTGGGTGCGCGTTTCGATATAGTGTTGTGTTTCATTAATGATCGCAATGGTTTTCAAATAGGAGGCTTCGGAGGTGTCGCCCCAGGTCACCAGACCGTGCTTTTCCATCAGCACCAGTTCCGCGTGGGGATTGTTTTTCACTCCCTCAGCGATCATTTTTGAGAGCGTAAAGCCGGGACGCAAATATGGAACCCAGACGAAGCGATCGCCATAAATTTCTTCTGCCAGCTGGCGGCCATTCTCAGCACAGCAGAGGCTAATAATCGCATCCGGGTGCGTATGGTCAACATGAGGAAATGGCAAGAACGCATGCAGAAGAGTTTCGATGGAAGGGCGCGGCTGCTTGCTATCGAGCATACAGTGGGCGAGATAGGCAACCATGTCTTCGTCGGACATCTCAGAGCGCTCTATTAGCGGCTTGACATCTTCTAATCGCAGGCCGGTAAAGTGGCGTTCCTGCATCGTTGCCAGATCGGAGCCGCTTCCTTTGACCCACATCACCTCGATAGGGCGGCCCCGAAAATCTGTTTCTATCGTTTTCATAGAGGTATTACCACCGCCCCAGTTCGCCACGGAGCGGTCGCTACCTAACAGATTGGAACGATAGACAAGCTCACCCAGCCCTTTCGATACCTGACTGGCTTTGTCCTGGTCCCATAAATTTGCAACCAAAGTAGAATCTCCTTTTAAGTTGTTGGAAAGCAGTACCGTGTGACGCACTCAACATGAGATTATACCTGCCACACCTCGATGCCTTTACTGCGTACCTGTTCCACGAGATGAGCCGGCGCTTTCGTGTCGGTGATGATCAGCTTGAGGCGCTCAGGTGGACAGAACGTAGCGAAAGCGATCTGGTTCCATTTGCTATGGTCAATAACGGCAATAACTTCTTTTGCGATTTCTATCACGCTCCGTTTGAGTTCGACCTCTTCACCGTTGACATCGGTTAGCCCTTCGCGCAGGGTGAAGCCACGCGCTCCGACAAAGGCTTTGCTAATATGAATTTGCTGCAAAACGGATTTGCCCCAGGTGCCAACGAGGGAGAGCGATTCCTGACGCAGCATGCCACCGGGAACGAGCACTGAAGCGCTCGTATTGGTAATCAATTCGATACCAGCACGCAACCCGTTTGTGACAACGGTTAGCTCTCTTTTCTCTTTCAAGAAGGTCGTCATGGCAAGGGCCGTGGTGCTGGCGTCGATATAGATCGTTTCGCCATTCTGAATATAGTTTGTGGCGGCAGCTCCAATGCGCTCTTTTTCGCCTTGCTGGAGCCGCTCTCGCACATCAAAGCCCATTTCGGCGGAGGTGGGAGTTGCAAGGATGGCCCCGCCATGTGTGCGCACGGCCAGTTTATGTGCTTCCAGCCATGCCAGATCTTTACGAATCGTCACTTCTGAGACGGAGAAGAATTGGCTGAGTTCGGGAACAGTCACCCGCTGTTGCTCTCCCAGGATCTGTGCGATCTGTTGTCGCCGCTCGTGGGTAAAGAGTATTGGTCCATTTTGCGTGGGTGCCGTTGGTGTGGCGTTGCTGTCGTCAATACTCATGGTGGTTTTCTCTCAAATTTCAGTTTGTTTCGATATATTTCATTCTCTTATATTCACTTGTAACATACTGAGTTCGCTTTGTCAATAGATGCGAAGGGAGAACGCTTCGGGTCTTCTCTTAACTGAAGCTATTCTTGATCGTAGGCCGCTATTGAAATCGGGCGCGATAGGCTGAAGGCGTCAGGCGAAAGGTGGCGTGAAATGTTCTTGAGAGTTGAGCGCTGTCACGAAAGCCGACTTGATGGGCAATGGTCGTCGTAGAAAGCGCGGTGGTGCGTAAAAGCGTCTGCGCTCGCTCCAGACGTAAACGCCGGATATAGGCAGCTGGTGACATTCCTACTTCACGCGAGAATATTTCGCTAAAACGGCTAGGAGAGAGGAACATCAATGCCGCCAGCTGAGGAACCGTTAAGGGTTCATGGAAGCGCTCCTCACAAATCTGCAAAACGTTGGCAACACTGACTTTATGAGAAGTGCTTTGACTGATAGAGGATAACGCTGTACCTCTATTATTACTGTGTGCCTGCCAGCGTGCCAGATGTACGAGCAAGCGAAAAAACAGGCTGTGGGTCAGGATAGATGCCTCAATAGTGCCGGCAACGAATTCATTGTGCAATTCTATAATCATGGCTTCAATTTCATGAAAATGCACTGGCGACATATGCAAGCGGTGGTCGTTAAAACCATTTTCTTGCACCGTATCGTTCTGATTGATGAAGAGTCGCCATAAGCCAGGAAGAGCTTGCAAGGCGAGCAGTTCTTGAACAGAAAAGAGCGTTGGTGAGAAGTAGAAGGCATCGATTACGAGCAGTTGATAGTCGCTATAGGCATGAATGCTGCCAGGCGGGAGCATATAGATATCGCCACGCGCAATGCCATACGGATGATTGTTGATGAGATGGATGCCCTGGCCGCCCTGAATGGCATAGAGGGCATAGAAGTCTTTATGCTGATGGAGGCCAGTATCTACACCACTCTCATAAAACTCGCGACGTGTGGCGAGAGGCAGTTCAACATGTTGCTGCAAATCGTTGAAAGCGACATGCACAATGGGTTGTAGCGTTGCACCTTTTTGCCAATGGTAAGAGAGTTCCTGCATTGGAAACGAAGCACCTCTGGATAAAATGCGAATTCCATACTGCAAATAGACAAGCAATAACCCAATTATTTGCGTACCATTGAATCATTATATCGTATCTATTCAGTCGGGAGGGAAACAATGCAGACAAAAAGCTATGTTCCATTCATTGAGTCAGACCAGCAAAGCGATGCGACCACGCTGCGAGAAACGATGGACAGCTATGGTTATCTCTTTTTTCGGAATCTTGTGCCTGCTGACGACGTGCTAAAAGTGCGCCATGATGTATTGGAGCTATTAAAAGAGGCAGGCTGGCTTGATCCGACTCATGAGTTGATGGAGGGTGTTGCGCTGCCGGGGATTGTGCCAAAGACGGAGGGGCAGGCCGAATATACGGCGGTCTATCGTCAGATACTGAGGTTGCCCAGCTTCCACAATTTTCCCTGTCACCCCAGTCTGATGAGCGTGGCTCAACGTTTGATCGAGGGCGAAGTTCTCGTTCATCCTCGTCGTATCGGTCGCATCACGTTTCCCGGTTCGCAAGCGTTTACGACACCAGCACATCAGGATCATTTCTATATTCGAGGCACCGTCGAAACCTACTCGTGCTGGACCCCGTTAGGAGCGTGTCCTATCGACCTGGGCGGCCTGGCGGTCTGGCCGGGATCGCAGCATCAAGGTTTTATTGAACACAGTGCCAGTCATGCAGGCGCGGTTGGCGGACGAGGCGTTCCCGTTGATGAAGCGCAGGCCGAGTGGCATACCACCAATTTCCAGATCGGTGATGCATTGTTCTTCCACTCTTACACCATCCATAAGGCGCTACCCAATCAGTCGCCCACGCTTTTGCGGCTCTCCACCGATAATCGTTATCAACGTAGCAAAGATGAGATTGATCCAGCAGCTCTCCGCCCTCACTTTGACGGTCAGTAGTCACTAGAGATTGCAAACCTTATAAGTTTTTACGAATAAAAAGGCAAAGAATGTCGTAGTTGGGGGGGGGGGGGGGGGGGGGCGGGGCGCCGCGAAACCCGGCGCCCCCGCCCCGCGGGGAGCGGCCCACCCGCCCCGCCGAGCAGTTGTAAGATGA
>JAICIM010000030.1 GCA_025928885.1 Ktedonobacteraceae bacterium
ATTTGCCTGTACCTCAAAGCCCAAAGACGACGTATAATGTAGGTATTATCGAAGGGGGAACCTCCGTCAACACCATTGCGGCTCAGGCAACGGCGGTGTTAGATATGCGCTCAACCGATGTTGCGGCTCTGGAACGGCTGGCGGAGCAGGTGAGAGAGATCGTCAAGCGGCGTGCCGGGACTGGTTTGCAGGCTGAAATAGAGGTGCTGGGAGAGCGTCCGGCTGGGAGCCGTCCCCAGTCCGATCCACTGGTACAATTGGCGGCTCGAACGCTGACCTGGTTGGGGATCGAACCTGAATATGGGGCGTCGAGTACTGATGCCAATATTCCTATTAGCCTGAATATCCCTGCAATTTGCGTGGGCGTCACGCATGTGAGACAGGTACATACGCTAGAAGAGTGGCTCTCGATTCCCCCGATTCGCGACGGGCTGGCCCATCTGGTGCGTCTCTGTATTGAGGCCGGAACATTGATAATCGCACACTAAAGACCGTCGCGTCGTAGCAATACATCAGCAGGTACTACACATAGATCATACATGTGTAGTACCTGCTTTCTATCATAAGCTGTTTGGATAATGAATGTTAACAACAGAAATCGGGAAACTACGAATTGAGCTATCTTGCCTGGTTGGAAGAGGCCCATTCAGGCGAGGAGGAGATATGGCTAAAAGTACTATATAAGTGGAGGGAAAAGGCGGCTCAATGCGGAGAGATACGCCGCATAATGTGGTATGTAGCGCTGCTTTGAGAGCAGATATGGAGAGGAGGCAGACAGCATCTCATCTGATCTGCTATGGTACTATGGTCGTATTGTACATAAAAGTTATGCAGCGGGTCATTGCAAAACGGATAGGGAACGTGTAAATTGGTCTTGTAAGCTGAATAACAAATGGGAATGTGTTGTTGTAACAAATGGGTAACTTGTAGTGGTGAATGTTGGGGATATGACAAAAATATGAATTAAAAAAATCATGCTCTAAGCTGTTACTATCCCCCTCGGTTCTGCGTTCTTTCTTGTTATAAGGGACCTCTTATGAAGCTAAGAAAATTTTAAGAGGTCTTAATGATTTTCTAAGGCCGTTGTAAAATTGTTCATAGCTGAACAGATCCTGAATAGAGAGAGTGTTGTGTAAATGGTTGGGATGAACGAACTCAATCGCACTTATATGCCGATTAATTCGTACGGAGTCATTGGCGATTGTCATTCAGCACTGCTAGTCGCACCGGATGGAGCCGTGGATTGGGGCTGTTTACCAGACTTCGATAGCCCGGCTATCTTCTGCCGTCTTCTCGACGCTCAACATGGGGGATACTTCCAGATAGCGCCTGCTGATGGCACGATACCTGGTTCTCAGCGCTACTTAAAAGGTAGCAATGTGCTGCAAACTCGCTTTGCGAGTATGTCAGGCGAGATAGTACTCACCGATTTTATGCCAGTGGAGACGCTAAGCGCGTGGCCGTACAAAGCAATGAATGATAATACCTGGACACGTGAAGACGGCTCCTGTCATAGTCTGGTGCGTATTGTCGAATGCACGCATGGTGAGTTGCCAGTGGCAATGACGCTGAAAGTCAGCCCAGATTACGCCGCCTCGCCGAGTGAGGTCTCTCTTGTGCCAGGAAACAGGGGGGTTCTGATTTCAGGTGGACAACAGCATGTCGGTCTAGCTATTATCGGTGCCGATTTGTTGCCATCGTTCTCTATGAACCTGGAGCAGGAGCCTGATGAGTGGCATCAGTCGGTGGTTGTACAAGCGACATTGCGTGAGGGAGAGCGGCTCTTCTTTGTGCTGGGCATGGGGCGTACAGCACAGGCAGCACAGCGTCTGGTTGAAGTAGAGTTACATCAACGTAACTATGATGCTGAACTGGCGTATACCCTTCACAATTGGCGTCAATGGGTTGCGGGTTGTACCTATCAGGGACCATATATTGATTGGGTACAGCGAAGCGCTCTTGCGCTGAAGATGATGACCTATGCACCGACCGGAGCAATCGTTGCGGCTCCTACAACCTCGTTGCCTGAAGGTATCGGCGGGATGCGTAACTGGGATTACCGTTTTACCTGGTTGCGTGACGCCACCTTTACCCTGTATGCACTGAACGTGTTGGGCTTTACCGACGAGGCGCATGCTTTTACCTACTGGTTGCGCAATCTTTCCTATGCGAACGGAGAAGATCTGCAAATTATGTATGGTATTCGCGGCGAGCGCAACCTGCCTGAGCAAGAGCTGACCCATTTGAGCGGGTATTGCGATTCGCGCCCGGTGCGCATCGGGAATGGAGCGGCTACACAAAAACAACTGGATGTCTTTGGCGAGGTGCTTGATTGTATTCACCTCTATCGCCGTCAGGGTGGCTTCGAGCGGCATGGTGAGAAGCTCGAAGGGCCATTGTGGAACATGCTGTGTATGATCGTGGATCATGTCTGTGCGCATTGGCATGAGACCGATTGCGGCATCTGGGAGATGCGCGATGAGCCGAGGCATTTTGTCTACTCGAAATTGATGTGCTGGGTTGCGTTAGATCGTGGCATCAAGGCTGCTGAGGCGCTCGATCTGGAAGCCGATTTGCAGCGCTGGTGTATGGTGCGTGATCAGATTCGCGCCGATATCCTCGCTAATGGGTACGACACGACCATCGGTGCGTTTACGCAGTCCTATGGCGATACCGCGTTGGATGCGACGGCTTTGTTGATGCCGCTGGTTGGCTTCATTCCGCCCGATGATCCTCGCATGCGCTCTACAGTTGATCGCATCATGGAGCGGCTGACCGATGACCAGGGATTTGTCTATCGTTATCTTGCAGCGGATGGTCTGGAAGGTGAGGAAGGCACATTCATCATGTGTACGTTCTGGTTGGTCGATAATCTGGCGATGCAGGGACGTGTGATGGAGGCGCGTGCGCTGTTTGAGCGCATATTAACCTATGCTGGACGACTGGGATTATTCTCTGAAGAGATCGATGCAGTTAATAAAACTGCTTTAGGGAATTATCCACAGGCATTTACGCATATCGCGCTGGTGAATAGTGCTCATAACCTGCGCAAAGCTGAGGTTCGTATGGCCGAGCACCATACCGATCCGGTGATCGCGGCTATTCATTTGCAAAAGCAAGATGAACAACTGTAAGAAGCAATCATTGGGGGGATAGGGAAGTATATCGCTGTCAATGCAGGGCAGAAGCGAAGAGAAGTGTCGCTTCTGCCCTGTTTGCTTGCTGTGCGATAATGGTCTAGCATAGAAAAAGAGGGAGTGTGGAATTATGTCATCCGTGCGTTATCCAACGGCCAGTTTGAAGCCTCATAGAGACGAAAGCCTGCCTGGTGGGCATCTCTGGATTTTTTCCGGCGCATTGCAGCAGGCACCGCGCTGGGTCGAGGCAGGTGGCTTGCTCGATGTAAAATCTTCTACGGGGCAATTTGTGGCCCGTGGGTATTATAATCCGCAGACAGATATTGCGATTCGTATTTTGACGCGTGATCCCGAAGAAGCGATTGATGCTGAATTCTTGCGGCGGCGTGTTCGCAGCGCAGTCGCTTTACGGCAGGTATTTGATCCCGCTGTCACGAATGCCTATCGGTTGATTCAATCAGAGGGAGATGGCTTGCCCGGGTTGATTGTGGATCGTTACGCTGATGTGCTCGTTGCTCAGGTGCATACGCTGGGCATGGAGCAGCTCTGGCCGTTGTTGCTTGCCCCATTGCTGGAGGAGACCGGAGCGCAGGGCATCGTTTTGCGCAATGATAGTCAGTCACGTCGTCGCGAGGGCTTGACCGTTGAGGAACCGGTGGTCGTGGTCGGAGCGGTGCCTGAGCAGGTCTTGATTCGTGAAAATGGGGTACAATTTCAGGTTGATCCGCGAGAGGGGCAAAAAACCGGGTTCTTTCTAGATCAGCGTGATAAACGAGCCGCATTGCAAAAGTATGCACGAGGAAAGCGAGTGCTGAATTGTTTCAGCTATACAGGTGGCTTTTCGGTTTACGCAGCCCTGGCCGATCTCGCGACGCATACGACCAGCGTGGATGTCTCGGTCCCGGCAATAGAAGCGGCCCGCCAGCACTTTTTGCTCAATGGCCTGAACTCGGATAAGCACGAGTTTATGGTTGCGGATGTGTTTGAGTATCTGGAAGCGGCTCACCGCCGAGAAGAGCAATTTGATGTGGTAATTCTCGATCCACCGGCATTTGCTAAGACGCAATCAGCGCGTTCGCAGGCATTGAAGGCGTATCGGCGCTTGAACACGCTGGGGATGCAGGTTTTGCGGCCTGGTGGGATCTTGCTCTCCTGCTCATGTTCTGGCGTTGTTGGCATGGATGATCTTCTGGGCGCGATTTCTCTGAGTGCGCAACGCCTGCATCACTCCGTCCAGCTGTTAGAGTCGTACACGCATAGCCTTGACCATCCGATCAACCTCGCCATGCCAGAGACAGCGTATTTGAAGGCGGTGTTCTGTCGCGTGGAATAAGTATGGCTGTATATTTGGTAGAACACCGCCTGTGCAGCCTAATCAGCGCCTTCAGCCTGGAAGATAGCGGAAACGAGTTGAGCCGCTTCTCCCGTAAGATGATCGCAGGCTCCCCAGCTGCGTAGCGTCCCCTGTACGTCATTGGCCGTGGTGGTCAGCTCAATTTCTGTGATGGAGCAATTATGAATGGTGCTTTGCAGGACGGTAGCCATATCCGCGTTGGAGCAAATGGCCCTGACGGTCGCCGTAAATATCCCACCATGTCCAACTACAATGATCTGCTGATGCATTTTATTGCGGGTGATAGCAAGCAGGCCAGTGCGAACGCGCTGGATAAGCGTCGATAAGTTTTCACCGCCAGGAAAGGTTGAGTTTAGATCCCCTTGATACCAGTCATTGATAATGCGATTGTGGAAGGTCCAATTTTCAGCTGTTGGCGGTTGCCCTTCCAGATCGCCGACGTTGACCTCGCGGAACTCTTCCCGCACGATGATTGGCAGATGGCGATGGTACTGAGCGATAATATCGGCGGTCTCCCGTGCGCGTTTGAGGGGAGAAGTGTAAATCTCGTCTATATGGCTATTCTTAAAGAACTCTGCTGTTTGTTGTGCCTGTAGAACGCCTTTGGGGGTGAGAGGGTAATTGACAAGCTTGTAGGAAAATTCTTTGGTGATGTTGGCGAAGTTCTCACCGTGTCGTACCAGATAAAGGGTATTTGTATAGTGTGTGTCCATTGTCTCCTATGTTCCTGAAGTGAATGTTTCTTCCTTCCTAATACTATATCATTACTGAGCAGGTAGGATAGATGACTTTTGACAAACACCTGGGTTTGGTCATGTATCAAGCGAAGCTCAGTGATGGTGGAGCAAAGTAGAGGCTGCCCAGCGAACTGTCTTTATTGCTGATCTGGAGCAGGACACGGCCTCCTGGCCCGATATAGGCTTCCGGGTAGGCAGTGGTAAAGGCGTCTTGCTGAAGAGTAATATCTTCCCATGTCTGGGTATACCAGTTGTATAACTGAGCTTGCAGATGGCTGGGGAGGAAGCCGGTGCCGGGACCAAACGGGTGCGCCCAGAGATCGGGTTGGGTAATCGTCATTTTGTTGGCATGCAGACGCGAGAGGTCGGGAGAGAGCATTTCAAATGTAATGCTGCCATTGTCCATTGCGTAAATGCCGGGCAGCCGCAGTTCTGCATCAAAGCTTTCGACATCAATCATGTGTGCTGGAATAATGTTCGGCGGGATCGGCAAGGATTGCGCCAGATCGAGCGAGAGCGGCATTTGTAGAAAATTTTCCTGACGGCTGATCGGTTGCCAGCCGTTAACCGTGACGCCATTGGTCAGGGAGCGGTCTGCCCAGCCAATCAGCGTGGCTGTGGCTCCCGGGATCAGCAGCGGTTCATACGTATTCAAACTGGGATTTGGCACGCGCCCGCCCGTAATAAAGATCGTCTCCTTATCGGCGATGGCGCGTGTTTTGCATGATCCTTTGCATTGGGAGAAGGGATAATCATTGCCGTTCAGCGCGGAAAGTAAGGCCATGTGGCGCTGAAAATCTGTTTGTGGACGCTGATTGTGAGTGTAAGGGGAGTAAGGCGCTGTCACTCCTCCGCTTTCAGCGATCTGGTCCGCGAGCGAATTGCCAGATTGCGGCGAGACATTCGTGATCGGGACGCTGATCTGGCGCGTTTCCCCAGCTGCGAGGCGGCCAAGACTGGCAAAGCGATGCGGGAGCAACACATACAGGTCGCTCAATGTTGTATTGAGTGTATTGCTGATGGTCCCCATCAATTTGCCATCATGTAGAAACAAATGAGTGGTAATTTTGCCAGTCGGACGAATATCCTGTTCGGTGACGGTGTTATGCAGGCTCCAGGCGTCCAGCCCCTGTAATGTCATCTGGGTTCCGTTTGTGCTGGCGGTGATCGATGCCGGGCCATCCTTTTTCGTGAGTTGGGAGCGGCTCGTGACCAGAAACTGGTTGGCCAGCGGTTGAGTCAGATTTTCGCCCTGTCGTTGTAGATGGAAATCGCCGGCATTGGGAACAAAGATACCTGAATAGGTCGTGACATGAGCTGACGCGCTATCCTGGGCCATCTGGACGATGGAGACGCTAGTATCGACAATTGATGCATTGCGTTGATAGAAGGTTAAGTTATAGGCGAAGAGCGAAAAGATAAGAACGATACTCATGAAGAGAGGGAGCCGCCATTTTTGGGGATGTTTGATGCGCCGGAGGATAAGGAGGCGCAAGGGGCCTAGAATCAAGGCGTACGCGCACAGGAAGGCCACGAGAATGGTCGGGCCGGGGAGCATTTCCGGTTTGAGCATGTTCAGGAGACCAGCGCGGGTGAGCAGTTCGCCAGGGCCGGTGTTGTAGCCCATTGCCGGGATGGGGATCAGCATCTGGTCGCCGAGCGCGTGGGTCAGCAGCATGGTCCAGAGTTCCTGGGTGCCAGACCATTCCATCAGCTGGGGGCTGGCCGGATCGATGCCCAGATAGCAGATGACGCCCTGCCCTTGATGGGCCTGTACCAGCAAAGGAACATCATCGACGGAGAGCAGCGTCTCGCTCTCAGAGAATGGTCCCTGCTGACGAAGGCTGGCGACGCTGACCTCGATTGATTCCGGGAGCGCTGCTGATAAGGGTTGTAAATTTGTATTTTGCCGGAGTGGATCGTTGGTTGGTACAATGGAAACTGCAGGTGGCAGGATGTGGGTTCCGTGAATAGTGACGGGGACCAGGCTATCGGGGAGAGCGCCGAGCGTTCGTTTCCACTCTGGCCCGCCAATCTCAATCAGCACTCCGCCTCGATTCACCCAGCTTTGTAGGGCAAGCATTTGATTGGCATGAAGCGAGCTGGTGGTGAAGGAGTCGAGAATGAGGATGTCGAAGTTTTCCAGGACAGCATCGCTGGTAGGCAATGTGGAGGCGTCAAGTGTGATGGTGGTCAGGGAGCCGATCTGGCCGGGAAGAAAGATACTCTCAAGCATTTCAAGATCAACCTGGGGGTCTGTGAGTTGGCCGACCAGGATCTCCCCCGCCTGTAATGAGACTCCATGTGTCGCGTTTTGTCTGGCGATAACTTTGCCATGATCGTCGCGCAGAGTGGCGATGACGCTTTCGAGATTGTTGATGCCAGGATAGAGAGGAACGTTGAGTGTGACCTGTTTGCTTCCGCGTGTCGGAACAACGACCGTTTGCTCAAAGTTCCAGGGCGAGAGCTGTTCTACGCGTGCGCGTGGCGCTCTGGTCAGAGTATTGATAGCAAGTGTGCCACGAAAAATAGTACCTGAATTCGTTAGCGTTACCTGGACAGGTGTCCAGTACCCTGTTCTATAGACAAGATCAAAGCCGGCGGTGACCTGCATGCTTACTGAACTTGTGGGGATTGCTGTCCTGTGTGATGCCGTTGTATGTGCTGATGCTTGCGATGGGAAAAGCCAGCTAGACAGCAGGAGGAACAGGCAGCAGACTCCAGGCAGGAGGCTGATCAGGAGCCATTGTGGTCGATCAATGGCGGAGTTAAGCCTGTTCCTATGGTGACTGAGTGCCATAAGTGATCCTGTTCTGCTTTAGAAATTGCTACAGAGAAAGATGAGTTCAGGCTACAACAAGTGCTTTTAGCTATTGAGGAAGATGTATTTTTAACAGTGTAGCACAGGGTTATCATAGCGTCTAGCCGACGATAAATTTTGTTCTATTGTTATTATAACGCTGGATGGCGCTGTTGCGGTGCAGAGATGTATTGATGATGAAGAAAGAGCTGCCTGCGTACAGAATGTTGTTGAGGTCAACCGGAGAGGCAGGATATCAGAGAAAGCTGGCTGTGATATCATACAGGGAGAATGATCGTAATAAGCTACGTGTCAGGGTATTGCCTCATCAGATGGAATGGAAAATCAGAAAAGCAGCTTGTACTATTTGAACGCCACGTGGTTGTCTGCTGCATGCGTAAGGAAGCTGATGAGAGATGCCAGAGCCATGTAAGTAGAAAGGTGAAGAACGTCTATGGATTTTTCCGGTACCCAGACAATTGCGGTTCCTATCGAAAATGTATGGGCATTTCTGCTGGATGTTAATAATGTTGCATCCTGTGCGCCCGGATTTCAGAGCCTGGAGGAGCTAGGGGAGGAGCATTGGAAAGCACTGGTCTCTGTCGGGGTAGGTCCAGTCAAAGCAAAATTCACGATGGATGTGACGCGCCCGGAGTTGCAGGAACCTGATTTCATGGTGGTGAAGGCGCGGGGAAAAGCTCCTGGAAGTGCGGTTGAGCTTGCAGGTAAGATAAATCTGGCCGCTATAGATGAGGCGCAAACGCGCATGGATTGGAGCGCTCATGCGGTGGTAAGTGGGACGATTGCCAGCGTGGGAGCGCGGCTCATGAATGGGACGGTGGAGAAGTTGACGGGGCAATTTTTTGATTGCTTGAAGACCAAACTTCAGGCTGGCGAGGTAGCGGGATAGAGCAATGGGAGTGGATACTCTCCTCTATGAAAAATACGAGCAATAGAGGAGAGCATCCGCTTTTATCTAAACAAAGCGATTAGGAAATGGCTTTGTCGAGGTTCTTGAAGAACGAGCTGAGCGTGTTGTTGGTGATACCGCGCCCGATAGGATTGTCGGCGATTGCGACAGGACCCTCAAGCTCGGCCTGGGCATCGTAGCTCAACAGGGCGCCATCGGCCTCATCAGTCAGGTTGATCTGGCTGACAGCGTTGACGGAGCCGCCGGTCCCTTTGCGCTGTACCTGGAGTTCGAGGTAGTTGGGAGCCTGCTGGCGTGGGATGCTGATGACGATACCGTACGGCCCTTTCAAGCCGGGAAGGGGAGTCGTGATGTTCACTTTGATGCGGCTGGCATCAAGCACCTCAACCGAATTGCAGTTGGGAATGCAAGATTTCAATACATCGGGATTAAGGATTGCGTTAAACACCTGAGAGCTGGGAGCTTTGAATTTGTGGGTTCCGTTGAGTTTCATGAGAGAAAAACACCCTTTCTTACATCGACGTTATTTTGTGAAAATATAGAGACGCTATTTTGCTCTATTTCAATGTTTGAGCGCATATGCTCTATTGGCCTGAGACCTGGGACCTATTGTAGCGGTTTCTGACGCGACTTTCAAGTAGTAGGGACCGTTTTCTCCAAAATTCCCACACCCAATTTTGTGAAGTTGGCGTGTCAGCCCGCTCCTCTCCCTGAACTATCTATATATTTCACACTATATCTGTATTTTATTGTGGTGGTGAGAGAAGTATTGCTACCAACCAAATGTGCTATTCTGGTTAGATTTTAGGGGGGATGTGTTATACTGCTTCTGTATGTTCCAGAATATGTCTATTTTGGATATCAACGTTTTATTGGGGGCAGCGATGGCTTTGCAAGAAGAACGTAATGAGCAGAAGCAAAGAAAATGGCTCTCTCGTCTGGCGCGTGAGAGGCGTGATCTTTCAGCTTCGGTAGAGGCAACACTTTTAGATAGTGTTGCGCAGGAACAGGGAGGGGAAGGTGAGAATGATGAGCAGGAAAGTTCCGCGCGTCCTGTACCAGGTACAACGCTCATCCCCCCTCGTTTGAGTTTGCAGTCGAAAGTGATAACTGCGGTCCAACCTGGCAGTTTTGTGGAGGACGCAGTTCGTAGCCATGCTACTGAGGGGGAGCAGGCCGCTCCTTTAGCGGTGGCGGGGCAGAATGTGAATTTATTGGCACGTTTTGCCCTGCGCATTACGACATCGCTGGCAGCATTTGGCACAGCGATGCACCCAGAAGTATTCCCGCCATCTTTTGCTGATAGTGAGGAGGCGTCCCCTGAGAGTCAGACGAAAGAAGCTTTCATGGTATCACAACAAATGCCGATAACGTCGATGAAGCCTCCCTTGCAAAAGCAGGAGGTTGGCTCCGGGAAGACCACTCCATTTCCTGCTACAAGTCCTTCTCCAGTTGTTGCGTCATCGGCGTTGGTCCGGCCTGTGCAGGGGCAGAGAAGGCTGGCCGGGAAAACGGGGAAGATTCGATTAGAGACCGCTGTCTTGCCGACTCCGCATCAATTTGAGAAGAGGGAAGAGGGGCAACGGCCCGAAAAAAGTGAAAGGGCATCTGTCGCGGATCTGATGGCTGTTAGCGTGCCAGGAGGGGTGGCGACGAGTTCACATTTGCCTGCCGTGGGGAAATTGGTAGAACCTGGTGGAACGACCACCAGTACGCATCTGCCAGCCCTGGATAAGTATAAGGGCGAGGTGGGAGCTGCGGCACGAGGAGCGCTTTCCGGCTCTGGTGTGGTGGAGTGTGGTCAGCAAGAAGTCATCATGACAAATAAGTATGTCACCGTATCGAGCATTGTGCTGGTGATGTTGACCAAAGATCCAGGACCTGTAGTGGTGCAATATATCTCGTTGCAGCCACAGGTTGGGTTTACCATCCATCTGACCGCGCCAGCCGCGATGAAGGCGTCGTTTAACTACGTAATCTTATTGGGTGAGCTGTTCTAAAGCTCACCCTCCACCTCCTGACGCAGCCGCTGAAAAAACTCTTGCATATAGGTATAGCGTTCAAGCGCCAGTTCTTTGCCGGTAGCGGTCGTCATACGGTCGAGAAACTTTCCAAAGAGGAGTTGAAACTCAATCGTTGGCGAATAATCTGGGCGGCGTCGCAACTGGCGTACAACCAATGGATCGACGGGTTCAGCGATATCGCTGGGGAGTGAGGAATAGACTTTCTGGTTGTAGCGCCCGGTGATACAGAAGAGGCGTCCGATGCCAATAGCTCCGAGGCAATCGATTTTATCGGCATCGTAGAGGACGCGTCCCTCTAGCGTCGCAGGTATTTTCCCTCCGGTCATGCGATGTTCGCGGATCGCCTGCTGTACGGCTGGAATGGCCTGTTGTGGAAAAACTGTGTTTGAGAGCAGGTCGGCGGCCATCTCAGCCCCGATGAGCGCATGGTCTCCCCCATGACGGCGCTCTCGTTCCTGTCCGATATCATGAAAGGCGACAGCGCCCCAGATGGTGGGAAGATCGCCTCCCTCACGAGCTTGAATGGTATCGGCAAGTGCCATAACGCGTACAAGATGGTCATAATCATGAGCGGCATCGCCACTCTCTTCTTGTTTCATTGTCTCATCAGCAAGTTCAAGCAGCCAGCTACGCAATTCTATCATATGTTTTAGCAGAATCTTTCTATTGGTTGACTAACGGCAGTGTGAAGATGAAACAGCTGCCCTCACCTGGAATCCCAGCGCTTTCGACGCGAATCGTCCCACCGTGTAGACGGAGAAACTCTGCCACGACATAGAGGCCCAGTCCAACTCCTCTGACATTGCTCCCTTCGGTATTGGGTGCGCGATAAAAACGTTCAAAGAGGCGGCCCTGTGCGTCGGAGGGGATGCCAATGCCTTTGTCTTTGACGCGGACCTCAATCATGGTGTTGCCTTCACTGGTTGTGCATTGAGCCAGGGTAATAGCGATGGGACCACCCTGTGCGCTGTATTTTATCGCATTTTGCAATAGATTGGCAAAGATTTGTAGCAGGCGAGCTTTATCACCCATAACGAGATAGGGGTGTGCATGCGGCTCGATTGCATAACTGATGTGATGAAGTGGTGAGGTGGTGGCATGCGTCGCTACCGCCTGTTTGACGATATCCTCTAAGTTGATCGCTTCCAGTTTGAGCGCAATCTGTCCTCGATTGAGATGTGTCACCTCTAAGAAGGTATTGACGATATTGGTGAGCTGGTGGGTTTGTACATCGATGCTCGTAATGCTCTCATGAAACTTCTCGCGGACAGCAGGAGCGATCTGTTCTGTACGATTGAGAATGCGCCCCATCATCTGGCTGTGGGCGAGGATAATGGTCAGCGGCGTGCGAAATTCATGTGCCGTAATCGCCAGAAATTCGTCTTTCAGCGCGTTAGACCTGCGCATCGTCTCCTCATTCATGCGAGCAATCTCAGCCTCCTGTTGCCAGCGGGCCTGCTCAATCGCCAGACCAGCAAACTGTGCGATGCCTTCAGCGACTGCCATATCCCAAATATTGAAAGCTGGATTGACCAGCAGGCGGGTGGCACCGGGTTGTTTATCTTTTCTGAGCTTTGCGGAGCGATCGAGGAGCATCAGCCCTTGCAGATTGTGATTGTGAATGATAGGAGCGGCCAGGATCATTGTGGTCTGAAACGGGTTGGGCTGTTCAAGGCATTGTTCGGCGTTAATCAGGGTGACATGTCCGCTCAGCAGTTGATCGCGGAAGCTGGTGTACTCATCGGCGTCGGGAGCGAGCCAGATGGCCTGTTCGGCGAGCCATTGCCCTTCAGTTTCTGCTGTGAAGCCGAGAGCCAGCAGCGGTGTGAAGGTCTGGGTGTCTCGATTAAATAACAGAACCATGCCACGTTCACTGTTTAGCGTCTTGAGCGACATGGTGAGGACATGGTGAGAAATTTCTCGGGTATCGGTGAGGCCGGAGACGGCTTCGGCGGCGTGAAGCATAGTATCTAATGCGCCACGAATGCGCTGGTCAACGCGTACCTGTTCCGTGGCATCGCGGAATGCGCCAACGATGCCGATCTGCCTGGCCTCGCCATCGAATAACGGCTCAACGTTCACCTCGACAGCGCGTTCGGTGCCATCGGCCCTTCTTGTCACGAAATATTCGCCGCGCACATGTTCGCCGCGTAAAGCACGGGCCAGGGGAAAGTCTGATGGGGAGATCCGCTGCCCACGCAGGGAATGGACCGGATGACGTTGTAAAAAGGTGGAGAGTTGTATGATTGGTGGGCGCATATCGGGAGGGAGTCCTAGAAAGTGTGTGGCCGTGCTGTTATTGATGGCGATGCGCCCCTCCATATCAAGCACGATGATCCCTTCCGTCATCGCATTGAAAACAGCGTCGAGGGTGTTAGCTCGCTCAGTTGCCAGCGCGACGGCCTGTTCAGCTTCGGCGAGGATGCGAGCTTTTTCGATGGCTAAGGCGCACTGCGTTGCAATATCCTGAGCAAAGGCGTAGTGTCCCTGTGAGGGGGAACGCATTTTTTTAGGATAGTCGATGAAAGCAAACCCGACGCAATGTGTATCGCGGACCTGTTCAGTTGCGGGCAACTTATGCACGCGGTGGTTGTTGCTCTGCCGCTTTTCCGCTTGTTCGCCAGCCATGAGCGGCACGATCATTACATGATGTAATCCCAAAGACTCGAACCAGTGCTTCTCCTGTCCCTGCGTTTGTGGTTGCGGAACGAAGAGCGGAGTTCCCCGGATGGCGGCATGCAGACAGCGAGGAAGATCGGGAAGCGCTGGGGAGAGGTTGTGGTCGGGCGAAATAGGTTGGGTGCCACTGATGATGGAGAGCTGTTCTCCCTGTAACAGCGCAATACAGGCCCGCTCAACGTTTAAGCCCCGAGCTAAATGTTGCGTGGCAATCTCTAAAATAGCGGGGAGGTTTTTGGTCGAATTGACCGCCATTGCAATGGTGTAGAGCGATTGCGCTCGTGTGATGAGCCGTCGGGCGCGTTCGCGCTCCTTGTGGGCCTCCTCAGAGAGATGAGCATTGTGAATTGCCAGCGTTGCATATTGTGCAATGGTACGGGCGAGTCGTTCTTGTTCTGAAGAAAATAAGGAAGCCTGTTTAGGATTATCGAGCGTCAGTATGCCGATGGGACGGCCTTCGCGCATCAGGGTGACCAGCAGGACAGAGCAGACGAAAAATTTTTTTGCCACGACCCGCAGATGTTGACTGGTTGAGGTTTGCAAATCGGCGAGCGAAAGTGTCCCTTGCTCAAGTAATTGACTGATGATGGGATCGTCCAGTGGAAGGGCTGTGCGGTGCCAGATATAGTCGGCGGCCTGGAGTTGTTTCTGGTTGAGGTTGCCCTGCACAAAATGATAGGCGGAGGGGAGGAAGAGCGCACGGGACTCGTCCAGTAGCCAGATGGCGCAACGTGCAACATTACATGCTTCAGTTGCACGCCTGACAAATATTTGGAGAAGATGAGTGAGATCAGATGAAGAGGTTAATAAATTTGTTAAATCATGTAGGAGGTCATTTTCTCGTAATGCATTTTCGAAGCGTATAGGGTTCTGGCTGCTCATAAATAAAGAATGTTCATCAGGCATACTCTTTGACCTCTCAAGAGAGATGCGACCAACGATCGGCACAAATCCAGGCCATTGCATTCTCACCGGCTGGAGGTAACCTGAATTTTTGTACCGATTGTTATGTCTGGTTGAGTCAAAGTGTAACAGATCAACAAGGGCTACGTCAAGAAACTGAAAATGGAGAGGATTGGCGCATCTCTCTTACTTGCGCCGTAATCGAATCCATTCAAGCAGGAATGCCAGCAGTGAGCCGGTAATAACCTCTATGGTTGTCCATAATTTGGAAGTATGAGGCTTCTGCACTTTTTTTGCTTTGCTCGCCTCAACCTCGCTTTTGGCAATAGCATGGGCCGCAACATGTCGTTGTTTTTCCTGGTTTTCGCGTGTATTCTGCTCCTCTTGCTGGCGAACCCGGGCGATATGGCTTTTGTCGGCGAGATTGGTTGCCTGGGCATCTTTATGGGGATGCGCCTCTGATTCCGGGATATCGCGATTCAGTTTGCCAGCCATTGTGCTGACAAACGTTGCTAAATCGTCGGGTAGAGGGCGTACTCCTTCGCGGAAGAAGGCGTTGACCTCTGCGCCGAGCATGAGAATAACAGCGAAGTAGTAGAAGAAGAGCAGCAGGATAACGGCGAAGCCGATCTGGCCGGTATAATTGCCAAGAGAGTAGCGCATATAGAGCGGGAAGAGGATGAGAAAAAGCTCCAGAGCTATTGCTGCAACCACTGCACCAGGCCAGCTATTATGCCAGCTAATATGCTGGTTGGGAACGACGAAGTAGATAGCTTCAAAGAGAATGAAGGCAACAATGGTGCTGCCCACGATGGCGGCCAGATAGGTGACCACGGGACTGCCGGCAACAGCGGAAAAGAAGGGAATGCTTTTTAATGCCGGGTTGCTATTCAAGAAGCCTAGAATGATCGTCGGCAAAGCTGAGGTAAAAACCATGATGGGGACAAGCGCCACGAACAGCAAGAGCATGCCAAAGGCCATGAGGTTTTGGCGGATCATGGTTCTGGGGCGGACGCGATAAACAACATCGAGAAATCCTTCGAGGCTTATAAAGAGGCGTGATCCACCAAAGATGGCCAGGAGGATTGCTATAAGCAGCAGGAAGCCGGCGTTTTTATTCAATTGTTGGAGCGCAAGGTTGATCGCCTGCTGGGTTGCTGAGGCGCCACCCGGGTTTTGTGTAGGGACAATGTTCGCCAGCTGTTGCGCGATCTGATGCGTCAGGGCGCTATTGCTGCCGAGAATCAGGCCAAGTATGCCGAAGATTGCCACCGCGATAGGGAGCATTGCAGTGAGCAAGCTATACGCAATCGCGCCAGCAAAAGACATGGACCAGTCGTTGCCAAATTTGGTGAAAAACACCTGTAGGGGTTTTACATCCCTTTGGACTTTGCCCATAAAATTTGGTGGTGAGAATGATTTTTTCTCATGTGTCGTATCGTGTTGAGTTGTACTTGCCATCTTTTCACCTGCCTTACAGCCATTCTTCTATCTTTGCTGTGCGTATTTTTTGTATGCTATGCATCGGATGGACGCTTTTCCGAGGCGATGGATTGCTACTTGATTCACGGGCAAACCTGTTTTTACGTTTCATTCTTGGGGAAAGATGGCGTATAGTATATATACATAAATCAGAGGGTTCATTGGATTTAGACATATGAGTTCACGATCACCAAAATCGCTGGCATCCTTATTGTGGGATGTGTTACGAGTGGGAGTACGTACCATCTGGCATAGTGGTGCGAATCCGGCCCGGCCCTTGCTTCAGCGTCAACAGGCGCTGTCGATCTTAGGGTTGCCGCCGAACGCGACGCCTCAACAGATCAAGCGGCGCTATCGTGTGCTGGCAAAAAAGTACCATCCTGATCGCGGGGGAGATCAGCAGCAGATGCAGCGGATAATAGCCGCCTACGAGTTCCTGACAAAAGAGCAGTCGTCTCGCTAGGCGGCAGGCTTCAGCTAGGCGAGGCGTGCGCCGCAGTTGCCGCAGAACTTTTTGCCGGGACGACTGCGTGCGCCACACTGATCGCAGAAGAGCGCCTCCATCTGTCCCTGTACGGGTTGGGGAGGAGGTGGTGGTGGTGGTGCTGGGCGAACGGGCTGGGCGGCTGGCTGCTGAGGAGGTTGTTGGGCTGGTTGAGGCGCTGGCTGCTGAGCTGGTCCGGCGTCTGGGGAAGGGGCAGCATCGGTGCTGGGTTGCAAGGTACTATGAATGGTTTTCGCTGCTTTCAGTGCGATACTCCCGACGGTTGTCGCAATTTTGATCCCTTTGGCGATATCGTCCATATCTTTTTGCAGGCGATGGGTAGAGGGAAGCAGCGTTGAATCTGAAACTTTGTTAAAGAAATCCTGCCCCCATTGCAGACCTTCGCCATTCCAGGAAAGTTGACCTTGCTCCTGTGTACCATCTTGGAAATGAAAGACGATGGTACTGTCTTGCACGGTATACGTACCCTCGCGCTTTTTTTCGGGGGCGGCGTTGGTGATTTGCTGGCCGCTGACGAGCGATTGAGCCGCATTTGAGAGACGGCTACGTTCCTGGATGGTGAGGGTAAAACGTCCATCTGGTTGGAGTATCAGGCGATCGATACGGGAGGTAAAGTAATCTAACCCGATACCTGAGCTGTGCTGGCATTCGTATTGGCCGGTAATTGGTTTTGTCATTGCGGCAGCTTCCTTCTCTTGCATCTAGAGGAGGGTTGAGAACATGGTTTTCCCTGATATTATAGCACGTTGCTCAGGGAATGTCTTCTCCTGCTGAGGCTGGCCCACTAGCGGAGACAAGTTCTGAGAGGAGATGGGCCTGTTCTAATTCTCGCTCGCCTGCCTCGCTTTTGCCAATTTTCAGCAGATGGCGGCCCAGACAGAGGTGAGCACCGATGCGAGCTGCGATGCGATGCGTGCCGGCCAGCTCCTCCGTTGCGGAACGGAAGGCTTCTTCCACCGCCTGGTCGTATGGATTCATCGCCTCCAGGATACGTCCGCGCATGAGATACGCATTGGCTCGTTTGAGCTTGTAGCTGCGTTTGCCGGCGGCGAGGGCCTGATCTGCGTACATACAGGCCAGCTTATAGTTGCCAGCTTCTAACTCAATACCCGCGAGAGAGCAGGCAGCAGACGAGACAACGTTTGCCTTTTCGCGCTGACGATGTTTCTCCTGCGAACTCACGGCTGGTGGCTCATTGAGTACACAAGACCAGGAAGCCAGTACATCTTGTAGATAGACGCGAACTTTGTCGATATCCCCCAAAGCCATTTCGATCTGAGCGATCTGGCAGGTCACAGCTGCAACCCGTAATTGTTCACCCATTGCGCGATAAAGAAAACGAGCGTTTTCAGCATGTTCCAGGGCTATGTGTAGCATTTCGTGTTTATATGTTTGTAGATGTACAAGCAATGATGGATCTTTATCGATTTTATGGGCCTGTGCGAAGGCAATGAGCGCCATGCCCCAGTGGGCTTCGGCTCCATAGCTAAACGAAGTGTCGCCATTCATCATGGTGAGTGTAATAGTGTATTGATCAAATGCAACATCTAATTGTTGTAATTCGCGATAGGTGCCAGCGAGATAAAGATGAACCAGCATAAGCTCGTGACGCTGGTCGGCGGGAAGGGCTTCAGTGTGTGCTTGTTCGTTGAGCGCGTAGATAAAATCTTGCTGCGCTTTCAAAAATTTGCGTTGTTGGAAATAGCATTGACCACGCAAAGCGACAATGCGCCAGCGTTGGGCGGCAGGTATCTGGGGGAGGGAAAGATTTTGCAACAGCTCTTGAGCTGTTGTTATATTTTTTTCAGCCAGGAGTTGAGCAGCTTGTAATCTCAAGTCTTCATAGCATGGATGGGGAAGACTTGTGGGAGTGGTGGAACGATGTTGTTGTGCCAGAAGCTCCAGATCATCAAATGATAACTGCAATCGTGTCGCTAGATAGCGTAAGCTTTCTTCTGATGGTTCAATTCGGTTACGCTCTATTTGAGAAATAAGGCTTGTACTATAATGGCCGCCGGCGACATCGGCTAAGGAAAGTCGCAAATACTCTCTTGCAGCCCTGATGCGACCTCCCAGGGTGTCTGGAGAGACATGTTTAGATGGTCGGGGCATAACCCAATGCCATCCTTCCTAACTAGGAATAAGAATTACCAATGGGACACTATATAATAATTGAAGTAATTATAATCGAGACTGAGAGAAAATACAATCCCGTACAGGAAAATGGTATGAACGTATAGCAAGTACAATATTTTTGTAAATTTTCGGTGAATGTGTTTATTAGCATATGTGCTAGTGTTATATGATACGCCATGAAAAAGCCAAGCAGGTACGCTTTTATTATTACATCATGTGTGCATCTGAAAAAGTAGTGAAAGCGATCTCATATCTATATGACGCTGGAACGTATGAAATGTTGCGCTGTAGAAATCACAGAGAGAATGGAACATTTCATTGCTTTGCGGACTGGAAGTGCAGAGTTCGTTACCCAAAAAAAGGAGAAGAGAAAGAATAAGCAAACAGATTTTTTAAAACGTAGAACTTTTGGTCCAGATGATGGTACAATTATTCTTGACTTTCCGTAGGTAAGGCTGTATGCTGAATAAGCAATTAGAGCTTTTGAAGAGAGGTATAGGGATAGATGTCTCGTTCCCCCAAAGCACTTCCTCCTATGCAGGACGAGTCGGACGCAACGCATAATCAGCTTTCGCTCTTTGCGACGCGGAGAACGGATGAGCATACAGAAGCTGCTTCAGTCCAGACAGAGGTAAAAGCAACAACACGCACAAAGAAGCAGGCAGAGTATTCTGCTGCTGACATCCAGGTGCTTGAAGGTATGGCCGCAATTCGGCACCGCCCTGGAATGTATATCGGCTCGACATCAACTTCCGGCCTGGTGCATTTGATCTGGGAAGCGTTGGATAACGCGGTCGATGAGGCGGTGGCAGGTTTTGGTAAGCATATCTGGATGCAGATCGATCAAGAGGGCTGGGTGACGGTACGCGATGAAGGGCGAGGTATGCCGTTTGATCCTATGCTGTATCAGGGAGATTATCATCCGGCAGCAACGGTCATTCTGACGGTTCCCCACTCCGGTGGCAAATTTGCCGAGGGAGCTTATAAGACAGCCGGTGGTTTGCATGGCGTTGGATCAACCGTCATCAACGCACTGTCTGAAAAATTGGAATTAACGATCTGGAAGGATGGGCAGCAGTTCACGCAGAGCTTCAGCCGTGGCACCGCTATGCCCCATCAGATTGTGCCATGTGATTCGAAGTTGCATGGAACTCAGCTCCGCTGGTTATATGATCGCTCAGTATTTGATCCAGACGCCTATTATTCGCTTGAAGCTATTGAGAGCCGTTTAAAGGCGTCAGCATATCTCAATCGTGGCGTCGCTTTCCATCTGGATGCCTGGGATGATACAGAGAATCGGCAGATCAATCGCATGTATTACTCACGCGATGGGTTGCCCGATTACGTGCGTGATCTGGCCATCTCGACCAGCACTCCGCTGTTCAAGCAGGTGATCGGGATTGCCAAAGAGAAAGATGGCGTGCAGGTAGAGGTGGCGCTGCAACCAACCAGCGGCTATAAAATTTCGCTCTACAGCTATGCGAATGCTGTGCGGACACGAGATGGTGGGGTGCATGAAACGGGTTTTAAAGCGGCTTTGACCAAAGTTGTGAATGATTATGCAATCAAACTGAGCGTTATCAAAAATCGCGAAAGAGATGGCTTCAGATCTGAAGTAATTCAGCAGGGTTTGAATATTGTCATTTTGGTTAAATTAACTGATCCTCAGTTTCAAGGACAGACCAAAGATCGTTTGAATAATGCGCCTGTTGAAGGCATTGTGCGTTCGGTGGTGGATGAGGGTTTGAAAGATTGGTTCGAGAATAATACCAGTATTGGCAAAGAATGGCTCAAAAAGATTCAGCAAATGCAGAAGGCACGCAATGAGGCGCAACTGGTTGAGGAATTGGCGCGTGCCGGGACAAAAAAGAATGGTGAGTTGATCGATACCAGTCTTTCAAAGAAATTTTTACGCTGTAACACCAATGATGCTTCTCGCTCGGAACTGTTTATTGTGGAGGGCGATTCGGCTGGAGGTAGTGCTGGGCAGGGACGCTTCTCCGAGTTCCAGGCTGTGTTGAAGCTCAAAGGCAAGCCGTTGAATGTGGCAAAAGCTGATCTTAAGAGTATTGTCGAAAATGAGGAAATCCGCACCATTATCAATGTGTTGGGGACGGGGACGCGCGATATCTTTGATATCAGCCGTTTAAAGTTTCACCGCGTTATTATCGCGACCGATGCCGATGTTGATGGTTTACATATTCAATGCCTGCTCTTAACGCTCTTCCACCAGGAATTCAGCGCGTTAATTGAGCATGGTCACGTCTATATTGCCTGCCCGCCACTCTATTCAGTGAAGTATAAAGGGAAAGTCATCTGGCTACTGGATGATGAGGCACGCGAACAGTTTGTGCGGACGCATGCCGATGCTCAGGGATTGGAGTTCAAACGCTTTAAAGGTTTGGGCGAAATGAACCCGAAAGAGTTGCGCGATACGACGTTCGATCCGGCCCGACGCGTCTTGAAGCGCGTTTCGATGGATGATGCGGTGCTGGCTGCGCGGCTTGTTGCCGAATTAATGGAAGATAAAAATGCTGAGCGGCGGCGCGTCTTCCTGGCGGAACATTCTCGTAAGGTCAAAGAATTGGATGTATAAACTATGGCGAGTACAACAGATCCTACGGTTGAACCTGGAATCATTCAAGAAGATTTTTCTGTCATTTTGTCGCAAGCATTCGCGACATACGGCCTCTCGGTTGTTACCGATCGCGCCTTGCCTGATGCTCGTGATGGTTTAAAGCCAGTGCAGCGGCGTATTCTGGCAGGTATGCGTGAGGCGCGTTATCTTGCCAGTCGTCCAACCGTCAAGAGTGCAGAGGTCGTGGGCCTGATTCTGGGCAATTATCACCCGCACGGCGATACTTCTGTCTATGATGCGTCTGTGCGTATGGCCCAGCCGTTTACCCTGCGCTATCCGCTGATCGAGGGACAGGGGAATATGGGGAGCGAAGATGGTGACGCTCCAGCTGCGTATCGTTACACTGAGATGCGGCTCTCGCCACTGGCTGAGGCGCTCATGGCCGATATGGAACGCGATACTGTGCCGCTGCATCCGACGTATAAGCAAGATCCAAAGGTTGTAGAGCCTGATTATCTGCCAGGACGTATCCCGCCAGTGGTCAATCCGTCGAGCGGTATTGCGGTCGGCCTCTCGACCAATATTCCTCCTCACAACTTCAGCGAGGTGATGAGGGCGTGCATTGCTCTGCTCGATCATCCCGATATGACCGTTGAACAATTGATGGGATATATTCAGGGGCCAGATTTTTGTCAGGGCGGACGGATCATTGGTCGAGACGGCATCAGGGATTACTTTACGACCGGCAAGGGGCGAATTGTGGTGCGGGCAGAGGTGAGGCTGGAGGAGACGCCGCGTAGCCGTTCGCTGGTGGTGACGCAAATTCCTCCCATTGGGCGCGATAAGGTCAAAGCGTCGATTGTCAAAGCGATCAACGGGCGCAAACTGGAAGGATTGATGCCAGATGTGCGCGATGAGAGCGATACTGAGAAGGGCATGCGCATCGTGCTGGAACTGCGCAAGGATGCTGATGCGGCTCAGGTGCTTTCACAGCTCTTTAGCGACACTGATTTGCAGATCTCGCTCTCGTTCCAGATGGTCTTTCTCTTTGGCACGCCCATGCAGGCTGC
>JAICIM010000253.1 GCA_025928885.1 Ktedonobacteraceae bacterium
AAGACGATCCCGACGCGTTGCCGAATATTCCAGAGATCCTCGCCATGTGCAGTGGTGCGCAGGCCGTCCACCAGAATCGTGCCACGATTGGGCGGCAGGATGGCGGCAAGCAACTTGACCAGCGTACTTTTGCCGGAACCGTTCTGCCCGATAATCGCCACCATCTCACCGGCATCGATCCGCAAGGAGACATCCCGAAGCGCGAGTGTGGCTTCGAGGTCCTCTTGCACGCCATACTGGAACGAAACGTTGTCAACTTCTAACATAGAACAGCTCTAATATGGTAATTCGTCGCGCGGCTTCTCGTCAGGGGCGCGAGTATAGCGTCCCTGCACGATGTAAAAAGCTCGCACCAGAATAACGGTCAAAATAGCAGCCAGGATAGCCTCGACGATGGCCTGTGGAATGATCGGGATGATGGCAATAGGCGGCAGATATCCGCGTATGACCAGCATACCCAGCACCAGCACGGTATTGGTTAAGGCGCCCACCAGGCCAGCCACAGCCGCCGCCACATCGCGATTGAAGCGGACCAGCGCCGCGAACGAGGCCCAGGCGGTCAGGCCGATGAAGATGCGCGGTAAAATCGAGACCAGCGGATCTTTAAAGAACGGGGAGCTGGCTTGTAGAAAGCTCATCAGGCCGAAGATAAGGCCGGAGATAAGGCCAACAATCGGGCCAGCGATGACGCCGCCAAGAATCGTGGGAATATGCTCGATGGTGGCGTTACCTGCCATCGTGGGAATAGGGATGAAGCCGATACCGGGGATCGAGCCTAAAATAATAGTAATCGCGGCCAGCACGCCAGCGATGACGGTACGTTCTGTCGTAATCTTCCAGGGACTCGTTGTTGTCGTGTTGGAAGGTTCGGTAAATTTTTCCAAACTAGCTGCTCCTTTTTGGGAACTGTTGCTCTGAGCTATGTCAGGGGCGGGAAAAACCGGCATGACAATGCCTGACGCGTGAAATGGCGCCTCCACAGTGAACGACAGGATGGGTAACACTCAAAGTATACTGGCGCGGTATTTTGTGTGTCAAGCAAAGATAGGGCAGTCGAAACTCACTCTGGTTGTATACTATGTACACCATCCGCTCCTCCAACCACGGCTTGCTTCGCCATATGCAGGAACAGTCCCGTCTCTACTACACCCACGATAGCATGCAGGCGAGCATCCAGCGCCACTGGATCGGCGATTCCATCGGGAAAGGAGCAATCCAGGATCAGGTTATGATTCTCCGTCATAAAGGTCTGCCCCGCTCGCTGTCTGATCGTGAGAACGGCTCCCAGAGCTTCCAGGTGTTTGCGTACGGGCGTCACGGCGAAGGGAACAACTTCGACTGGCACGGGGCAAAGCAGGCCGAGCCGTTGCACGAGCTTGGAGGCATCGGCAACAACGACAAAGCGACGCGCGGCGGTGGCGACGATCTTTTCGCGCAGTAGAGCACCCCCGGCTCCTTTAATCAAGTGCAGTTGCGGATCGATCTCGTCGGCTCCATCGACGTAAATGTCCAGTTCGGGATAGGTATCTAAATCGGCCACAGCGATACCCACGCTGGTTGCCAGATCGTAGGAAGCCTGGGACGAAGCAACAGCACCCGCGATGTGCAACCCCTGTTGGACGCGGCGGCCCAGCGCACGTATAAACTGATTCGCCGTTGAGCCGGTACCCAGGCCGACGAGCATATTATCTTCCACCAGGTGCGCCGCCGCTTCACCAACCTGTTGTTTCCAGATATCCTGTTGCGGGTCGTGCTGTGTCATTGTCGTACTGCCTTTCAAAACGTAGTCTGTATATATGGAAATGCTGTCAATGTCAAAGTCTCTACGGGAGTATAGCATCTGGATGGAGGCAACATCAAATCGGCAGAGCTAACCGACAGTACTGTTGTGGCTGATAACTTGCCATCTCCCATGTGTCGTGATACACTCTGCAAGTAATTGACAGAGAAGCGATGAATGAAAAAAACGATCAGGGAAACGGATTAATCAAGTAGACAGACGACCTGGCACGCAGGTTTGTAGGCGGAGATGCCGGGAACGGGATGTGTCGTGGGGAGGTCTGGGCTGACAGGAAAAAGAGCCAGATCTGTTTCAGGTGGTAGTAATAATGTCTGATGTATCGCGCATATTTGTGGTTGAGGGAGATGAAGGTCTCAATCGCAATCTGGTGAATACGCTGCGTAAGGATGGGTACGGGGTGCAGGGGGTGACAAGCGGGACGGATGCCGTGCGGACGCTCTGGACAGAAGAGTATGATGTAGTCATCTGCGATGTCCAGACGCCCGGAGCTGACGGCTTTGAGGTGCTCCAGTGGTTACGCGCTTATCGTCCCAATGCACGCATGATCCTGATAGGTAACTCTGGATCAGAGGCCGTTCGTACGCAGGCGTTAGAAAATGGTGCCTCCAGCTATTTAGAGAAGCCGCTCGATCTGCGGCTGCTCAAAGAGGAGTTGCGCCGTCTCGTCCAGAAGACCGGTTTTTCGGCCAGTCTGGATTCCTTTGATTTGCTCGATGTGATCCAGATTGTCAATATGAGCCGAAAGAATATTGCCCTGCTCATTAACACCGGCCTGGAGGAGCGCGGCATCTTGCGCTTCCAGAACGGCGAGTTGACCTGGGCCGAATATGGCATGTTGCAGGGCGAGGAGGCTTTTTTCGCGTTGGCGGCCCATAAAAACGGCACCGTCATACATCAGCCCTGGAATGGACAGGTCATTTCCAACGTCACGCAGCCACTTTCTCGCCTGATCTTTCAGGCGCTCCAATATCGTACAAAATATGCCCATCTTCAGCAGTATAGCGGAGAGATGGCCCCGGTATCGTCTTCTCCTCTGCTGGACGACGATGGCGATGAAGACCGGCCATTTGTCTTTGCCGCTGAAGAAGAGACGACGTTGCCGCCTCCTGCGGAGCAGCCGCTGATGGGTCAGTCGGCAGAGATACCTTCCATCGTGCAGCCTCTGCAACCGGCGGTGCAGGCTGCCGACATGAGTAAAGAATGGTGGGAGCAAACGGGTAGTTTTCGTGCCAGCAGTTTGCAAAATGGAGAGATGAGCGATAGCGGCATGAGGCCAGCATTTAACGGCATGCCTTCGGGCGTCTTTCCGTTAGAGAGCCTGAATGCAGGCGAGAGCGCTGCCCCCCAGCCGGAGTTGCCGGGCTGGTTGACAGATCAGCCGACAACGGGGATGGCCCCTATCCGGCCTGTCACTCCCTCTTCAGCAAATATTGCGGCGGCTTCGATGATGCCCTCGACCCCTATACTGGCGGAAACAGAGGATATACGGAACATGAGCAGCTCCGGGGTTATACCTGTGCTGCCAACGCCAGAGCGACAGACGCCATCAATGAACGGCAACGGGACGCGCAATAGCATCTCGGGCGATACCGGCGTCCTGCACCCCGCCTCTCCCGATTGGCAGGAGAACAGCGGACCGATCCGTATGACCACCGGCCTGCAAAATGTGCCGCCCAATGGGCTGCCAAAGCCGCGTGGGGGGAGCAACCCATCGTCGATGGAGAGCGGACCATTGCAAGCTCCAACGACGACTGGCGGCTTGCAGCGCGTGATGAGATATCAGTATAACTACTCGGCGTTGGTCTCGGCTTTGCAAACGCTTGGTTACTCGGTGGCGGGATTTGTGGCCGCAGCCGTCGTCAATGTCGATGGACAGCCCATCGCTCAGGTAGCAGTAGAAGAGCTGGATATCGGGCGCGTATGCAGGCAATTTAGCGCCGTACTTAGAAACGTTGATCAGTCGCTGAAGCAGGAGCGGTGGGGTGCCTACGAGCATATGATTATCAGTAGTTCCGATCGGTATATTCTGATGCGTATGGTTGGTGACGAGAAAAAAGCGTTTCAGGTGCTCATCACGATGCGTGATACAGACCCGATGAGAAGTCTGGAAATGATGGTAAACGTAGAGGGTGCAATTACAACAGCTTTACAGTAAAAAAGCATACTTTCAAGTGTGCTGAGGATCAAATGAACATGAGCGAAGCAGAGAAACAACCACGTACAGAAGAAGAAAAGAACAATAACACCTTTTCCTTCATTGTGGGCATTATCATTGCCCTGGTGATTATTGTTCTTTTCGCCATCTTCTTCCACTAATGAGCGCCAGATCTAATGAGTAAAACATCTAATTAGATCTTCCTCAACATTACTACGACGATTCCGAAGGCTTTTCCAGCAATTTCTTCAACAGCTGATCCCGCTCTAGCGGTGAGGGAGGCGAGCCTGACGACGGTTCGTTTTGCCCGGTATTGCCTGTGACCAGTTTATGGGCGGGTGCGTTTGAATGGGGTTGTGGTCGCAACAGAGGCGAAGGATGAGGATTGCCTGCCTCCAACAATGGAGGTTGTGCGGATAAATTGTGCATAGCCTTCAAGTTGTTGAGCTGCTGTTCGAGCGCCTGCTCTTCTGACAATTGCTCAAGCTGCGCGTCGAGATCGTGTTGATGGAGGGCCGCCAGGGCGCGTGCTCGTGCCTCGGCATCCAGAACCGCATCCTGCGCTCGGGCCGCATTATCCTTCTGGGGCGATTTTCCCGTCTTATTCAACGCCTCGTAAACGCGCTGTTGGATCAGGGCGCTACGCTTGCGTGTTTCCAGCAGTTCAATGGTGGTATCGATCTCAGTTATTTTAGCTTCGAGTTGGCGGAGAGCGCCACGCATCGTCGTTACGAGCTGTTCCTGCTCCTTCTGTAGCTGTTTGTAGCGCTGCGCCTGTTTGTGAATATCGTTATGATGCATGAGCGCTGTTCGAGCGGTATCATCGTTGCCTTGCTGGACTGCCTGTTCCGCCTTCCTGAGCCACACTTCCGCCTCATTTGCTCGTTCCTGGCTACGTTTTAGCAGTTTGCGACTCTCAGCAATCGCCGTCGCAACCTGTGTTTTCACCTGCACAAGCTGGTTGCGCATATCAAGTTGCAGTTGCCGCAGCGCCTTTTCAGGATCGTCTGCCTTCTCAACGACAGAGTTGAGATTTGCCCGTAGCAGGGTAAGCACGCGTTCCAACAAGTTCATTCAATCTATCTCCGTCATTTCGATCTATTTGTAAAGGTATGGTATCGCACAAATAAAGTGACACACTGTCAGATATTGAGTATCCTTCAAATATCCTTCAAAATATATACGTCCAGTCTGGATCACCGGTTTTAGGGTTAGAATGGGTTCCGGCAGAGCTACCTAGCCCTGCCGGAAGTGATCTCCTATTTTTCGCTGCTTGCATCGACGGTGCTGGCCTTGCTGCCGTTGGACTTTGCACCGTTTGCCTCTTCCTGGCCGCCCAGCGCGGGAACGCGATTCATCAGGTCGCCCAGGCGCGTACCGCTCAAAAGTTCAAACAGTGCTGGCACCTGAGCCGCCATATTGACGATATCGCCGGTCAGACGGCTGGCTCCCACGCCGTTGTTGGTGGTGCCATCGTTGTTGCCACCAACGGAAACGATGGTCACTTTGTCAACCTTGCTCAATGGCTCGGCGAGGGCGCGGACAACTTCTGGCATGCCGGTGAGCAGCTTATCAAGTACCGCAGCCTGGTTGTACTCGTGGTAAGCGGCGGCTTTGACCTTCATGGCATCTGCTTCGGCTTCACCTTTGGCGCGGATAACCTCTGCTTCGGCGAGACCTCTGGCACGAGTAACTTCGGCTTCGGCGAGACCTCTGGCGCGGTTGGCCTCGGCATCACCAAAACCGCGTGCTTTGGCCGCGTCGGCCTGACCCTGCGCTTCCAGGATGAGGCGCTGACGCTCGGCTTCAGCCACCGTTTCAACGCGGCGACGCTCGGCCTCAGCTGCCTTTTGTACAGTTGCCTGGAGTTCCAGTTCGCGGCGCTGAATTTCGGCCTGCTGCACCTTAATCATCGCCTGCTTCTCAACCTCAGTGACGCGGACCGATTCGGTAACCACTTGCTGCTGCACGATATTGGACTGCACGTCGTACGCTTTGTCGGCTGCCGCCTGCTGACGCTTGACCTCGGCCTCAAACGATGCCTTTTTCAGGGACAGGTTACGCTGTGACTCCGCCTGCAATGCCAGCGATTCGGTCTCGGCTTTCACACGCTCCTGATCGGCTTCGGCGCGTGCAACAGCGGCCTGACGAGAGGCGTTGGCCTGCTCGATCTGGGTATCACGTTGCGCAAGCGCACCGGCGATGTCGGCCTCTTTACGAATACGCGCGATTTGCGGGCGGCCCATGTTCATGATGTAGTCGTTCTCGTCACGCACGTCTTTAATCGTGAAGGAGATGACTTCCAGGCCCATCTTTTCCATGTCGGGGCTGACGGTGCGGAGCATTTTCCCGCCGACGCTTTCAGGATCTTTCACCAGATCCTCAACCGTCAACTGACCAACGATACCACGCAGATGGCCCTCCATGACCAGACGGATCAGGTTCTCGCGATCCTCCTGCGTCTTGCTCAGGAACTGCTCGGCGGCGGTCATGACGCTTCTGTCATCGGAGCGGACCTTGATCTGAGTGACGGCCTCCACATTCACCTGAACACCTTGAGTGGTGTAGAGGGCCTGATGAGGAGCCACGTCAAACGACATCAACTCAAGAGAGAATTCCTGCGCACGCTCGAAGAGGGGGATAACCAGGCGGGCGCCGTTGGTGATGACATGTGCGCCGCTGGAACCATAGACGATCAACGCCTGGTTCGGGCCAACTTTGCGCAACAGGCTGGAAATGATACGTAAAATGACGAATACGACGATAACGAGGGCAACAACACCCGTCACTAATAACGCTAGTGGGTCCATTGCTTGCTACTCCTTTGTATATATACTTGCATTCGCAATCCTGGATTTTGCCAAAGGTTGTTCAATATGTAAGAAAAGTAGATGAAAAGGTATGTTTATAAACATGTGCTTGATTGATTAGAGAACCCGTAAACCGTAATGACAGATTACGGCTGCCTGGGCTGATCCTGGCGCAAGACATATTCTTCATCGTCTCTTTCTGCGCCCTCGATCAACGCCCGGAGCGCTTCCAGATCATCCGCTGCTGTCTTGCTGACAGGTTCTCTCTCTTCTTCCTGATTGATAAAATGTTCCCAGGTATCTACCTCTGCTACTCCCTTCTGGAAGTTGACGACCACCACCTCCTGGCCGCGCTCAATGCGTTGTCCGTCGATGCTGCGTGCCGGGATGCTCTTATGCAGCCCGCCAGGGGATTCATATAGGATTTCGCCCGGATCATTTTCCCGGATCGTCATAATCACTTTGCCGACCAGTCCGGTGCGGTCCGATACATCCAGTTCGGTATGGGCCTGACTGCTACCAACGAGACGATTAATGAGTGTGACCAGGAGACCAGCGATAATACAGCCGCTTACAATGGAGAGGAGCAGAGTCAGCGGTAGGCCCAGGCCGGCTCCAATATGCAAGACATAGCCGAAAAAGCCGAAGCCCAGCAGGAAAAAGACGACGCTAGAAGGATTTACAATGCTGAGAAAAGAAAGCTGCTGCCCTGCTGCCCCGTTGCTCCCCTTTTCTCCTGTGGAGGATTGTCCACTCTGCTCGACGTGTCCACTATGACCATGCTCAATTTGGTGGGCATGATCGAAATGGGCCGCGTGATGGATATCGCCGCCAACATGGACGTGGTGTAGAGCGCTATGTCCAACATCGTGCGCTATGCCATGCCCATGCCCAATGCTTCCCAGGAGCAGGGTGCCGACCAGGAAAAGCAATCCAAAAAGGAAACAGCCAATAAACACCAGGGAAAGTGGATCAGTTGCGATTGCCATAGCTTTGCTCCTTTGGGCCGGAATAAAGTGCAGCCGGTACGCTCCACCGCTCAATCTGTTCTATCAGGCTGATAATGCTGACAAGTATGCCAGCCACGCCCAGCACACAGGCGATCGAAAGGTAAAGAGGAGCGGCAGAGACACCAAGAAAGGCGAAGATAGGAGAAGGACCATCTGAGAAAAGACTGGCGATGCCAACAATGATAGAGCCACACAATAAGGCAATAGGGGTCAAGACCGGATGCTGTCGTAGCAGATGACTGCGGATCGGAAAGATATGTCGCTGCCGGTTAGATCGCTCCGAATGGTTTTGTATCATATGCTGTTACCTTTACCTTCCTGGTTATGCGCCGTGTTCAATGCCGCAGGAATCTGTACCGTGCAGTGTTGCTGGCACTCAACGTTGTCAATACTGGTCCGTCAATATAGACGCAAAATGTTGCGCGAAATACAAATCTAATCGGAAAGAGACCCCAGATCTACTTCGTCTCCGTGTGCCGTGACCGCTTCAACGATTGCCTCCAGTTCGTCTACTGGCATCTCAGCGAGTTTGCGAAAGAGTGAAAGATAACGATGAGCCTCCGGTGAGTCGGCCAACCGCTGCAACAGTTCCTGTATAGTGGGTTCGGAGCGCCATTCGGCTGCGCTGGCCGTGAGCCAGGTCATCAGGCGGTCCTCGTCGCTCGTCATATCAGTAATCAGATCGGTGCTATAGTCGGGTGGGTCGTTGACCAGATAGCCGGGATGGACCTTGAAAAAACGGGCCAGCAGGTCGCGACTGGACGCGGTAAGATGCAGGCGTTTGCCGCTCTCTAATTGAGAGAGATATGCCTGACTGATTCTTTCATCCAGCTCTTCATACATGGCCTTTACAACTTCCATTTGTGTCATTGGCCTGCTAAAACCTCTCAGCTCTCCCTCCACCTCACGTAAATGTTTGAGTTTCTCCGCAAGATTCATCTTCAACCTCGAATAGCTATTTGCTATATAAAGTATAGCTGTTGGTTATTCCTCTGTCAAGAGGATAACATAGCAGTTTATGTTTTGTTAGATATTTGTAATATTGTGCATTATTGTCGTCTGGTTGAAAGCAACCAGAACAGGGAACAGTTGAGATCTGTTGTAAGGACGTATGGGTTTTCTTTTTTCGACCATACCACGCTCACATAGCCAATAGAGGCTATTAGTCGAGGGAGATTGAGGGAGGGGAGAATAGTGCCAGATAAAAAAATAGGAGGCTTGCTGCTGCATATACAAGCCTCTATTATACGGCGCAAAGCCTGTGACGCACTCTGCATCTCGCATGTTTATCAGTATAGCGGCAAAGTATCAAAAAATATTCAGAATTCTGTAAAATTCTCTACAAATTTTTTTACGTTTATCCCGCTGCTGGCTGTTCTGATCCAGCAAGGTGATTCCCGTTTCGTAGTTGCGCGACTGTATCGCGCCTGCTTCACCAGGACCACCAGGCGCGATACAGTC
>JAICIM010000326.1 GCA_025928885.1 Ktedonobacteraceae bacterium
CTGCATGGCTTCACGGTGGCATGGGTCTACATAGTGTCCGTAATACTTAAAGTCCTCCAGCTCTTTTTCGAGGAACACGCTGATCTGCCAGCGTCCCGCCGGAACATCCCACACAAGCCGCTTCTGGAGCTGGGCTGTAAAAAAGCGCTTGTTTGTATACGTAGTTAATCCGGTTGATTGAAAAACCTCTTCGTTCGGTACGCTCCCGATGACCTGTTCAAGATCAATCGCATCGTTCCAGAGCACTCTGCCTGCTTCATCCAGCGGAACAGCACGCGCAGACAACACTCGCGCCCAGGGGAGATTACAAGAAAACGTTTGTGGCCCGGTGACTGTAACCGCATGATGCAATAACTGGCGATGGCGGGCGTCGGGATGTTCAAGGGTCACCTCGCCGCCGCTCATGCCACTCGGATAGGGGTAATCGTCATAGAGCCAGACTTCCAGGCCATAGTTTTGCGCAGTCTCGATGGCGAGAGCGACGTAGTGAAACCACTCCGCAGATAAATACGGGCTGCTGAGTCCCTGACGAGCGCAAATAAAAAATCCTCCTATCCCCTTGTCCGCCATCTCCTTGATTTGATGCACAATCTCTTCTGCATCCAAAACACCGTTCCAGAACCAGAAAGGAAGCAGGCGATATTTTGTCGGGGGATCACGAAACAGGCGATAAAAGGACATCTGTTATCTCCGTTCTCAAAACGCTGCACGTCAGAAGCGATCGCTGAGACGACGCCATGCAGAGATCTAGTAAACGAAGATCTGGCGAAAAGGGTAAAATAATGCTCGATGACCGTCCTCTTCGACACAGATCATACAACTGCAACCCTCTGCGTGTACTGTTTCCTCTTGTAAGCTATCTTACCATAGATAGCGAGAAGCATGCAGCAAAAATCCTGAAATAAGCATCATTGACCAGAACAAAAACGATTCTTGCACACATTCTTTAAAGAAAACGTTTACATTTCATTGTTATACAGACTACACAGGAAAAGATAATTTGTCAAGAGGCAAAACCGTACGAAAACCTTTTATTCCCAATCGAATACAAAACGAAACCTGATAGAACAGCAATATCGTCTTTTCAGTCAAGCATATTGTGAATTTTCTTCCATTCCTGCAAAAATATGCTCCGTTAGCCTCTCTAAACGAAAGCAATCAAAAGAAGAGGTTTACTGATCTGAATGACCTATACGTCTCTTCGTAACTGTAAAAAAAGCGAGGTCAGGAAGAGAGGAAATGTTTCTTTCTTCCTGACCTCGCCTCTTGCAGATAATCTGCTTATGTATCCCCGATCTGGCTTCCCTTCACATCAACATCAACCATCTGTACACCTGCTTGCGTTCGTAAATCATCGAGCAGCAGAGGAATAGTGGCTTTCTCCTGCACTTTACACATGAATTTAATCGACTCGATCCCGTCTTTCTTGCGTATAGTGACCGACTCCATAGTTGCTTCATGGCGGGCGCAAAGCTCATAGAGATTTTTCATCAAACGCGTGGCCTCTGGCTCATCGACCTCTATCTCTATATGATGAATCGAAGAAGCACGCGTCAGCACAATCAACGGCTCCGCATAGCGCAGTCCAACCAGCACGACCAGCGCCAGCACGGTCAACACGACAGCCTCCCACAGCATACCCGCACCGCACGCCATACCAATCGCAGCAACGACCCAGATCGCCGCCGCCGTCGTCAATCCCTTCACTTTCTCTTTGTCCTGAAGGCGAAAAATCGCGCCTGCTCCCAGGAAGCCGATACCAGCAACTACGTATGATGCGATACGTGTCGGATCGACCTGCACATGGTTTTCACCAAGCAATCCACTGAAGCCATATGCAGAGATGATGGTAAACATCGCACATCCCAGCGACACCAGTGCATTGGTGCGCAGACCTGCCGAATGCTCGTTGCTTTCTCGCTCTAAACCAACCAGCGCCCCCAACAACAGCGCGACGCCGAGCCGCAACATGATCGTAGAAAACGCAACTGATACCATAAGCTTTCCGCCTTCCCCCTGCTGTCAGCGGCCCCCACTCTCGCAACGAGTAACGCTTTTAGCTCTTAAAAGCCGGTAACACTTCTTTGATCAGCATTTCAAGCGTTGTCAGATGAGGGAAGCCTCCATTGGTAAACATGAAATAATCAACTCCCAGGTCTACAAATGCACGCATCTGGGCTATGACCTGCTCAGGAGTGCCAACAAACGCCCGGTCGGTGGTGAGGTGATCCACATTTAATGCCTGCACAGCCTCCTCGGTTGGCGCACAGAGACAGCGACCAAACCAGGTGCGGCGCAACGTCTTTGGATCTCGCCCTACGTCCTCGCATGCACGTTCACTTTCTTGTACGAAGAATCTATAGTTATCGATGCCAACGCCAGACACATTCCACCAATCGGCATAGCGAGCAATCAGCCGCAAAATACGAGGCTTCGTTCCCCCAATCACGATCGGCGGCAACGGTTCCGGCTTGGGTTCGCAATACGCATTGACCACGCGATAATATTTCCCCTCAATGGTTGCCTGCTTCTCGCGCCAGAGGGCATTAATGATTTGCAGACTCTCTTCCAGTTCTCCCAACCGCTGGCCCGCTGTAGGAAAATCATAACCATATGCCGTATATTCATCTTCCTTCCAACCCGCGCCAATCCCTAGAATAAAGCGGCCAGTAGTCAAATACTGCAAGGTTGCTGACATCTTGGCAAGCAACGCCGGGTTGCGAAACGATTGGGCCAGCACAGCGTGTCCAAATTTAAATTGAGGATGGAGCGCCGCCTGATAGGTCAGAGCGGTCCATCCTTCAAAAAGAGGTTCATCCCGAAATTGAAGATGGTCCGTAAGCCAGACCGAATCAAAATGTCCGGCAACCATCTCCAGGCTCTTCTCCACGGCGGTTGTGAATTCCTCACGCGCTAAACGTTGATAAGGGCCATTTGGTATGACCAATCCCAGTTGAATCTGCGTCATGTATACTCCTCATCTGCATAATCTGAGGTTATTATAGCATGCAAGCTGCACTTGATTTGCCCGTTGTGGTTAGCAGCACGCTTCTACCATGTGGTATGCTGCTTGTAGCACAAGGCAAGCAGCGAGAAAATTGCTCTCCTTGTGCCTCTCTGTTCACAGGAAAGAAGCTGCGAGGCTTCTTTCTCTCTTTACCAGTGAAGAGGGTAGAAGATGAAATTTGGTATTTGCGCATCGTTTCGCGATATACTGGCACTGGACCACATCGCTTTCGACTATTTAGAAGAGAACGTCCAGCGCTTCCTGGTGCCAGAACAACCGGCAGCAGATTTTGAGGCATTGTTAGCAGAGGCGCGTGCGCTCCCCATCCCTATCGAAACCGCAAATGTGCTCATTCCCGCCAATCTGCCACTTGTTGCCACCCCGACGCAACAGGTGGACACGGCGCGATTGGAGCGCTACATCAAGACTGTGCTCCAGCGAGCCGAACAGGTTGGTATCCGGGTGATTGTCTTTGGCAGCGGAGGCGCACGGGCCTGCCCGCCTGGATACGACCACCAGGACGCCGTACAGCAGATCGGCCAGCATCTGGCAACCTGGAGCGAGTGGGCTGGCGATCATGGCGTGCAATTCGTGCTTGAGCCGTTGCGCTATGAAGAGACAAATATTTTGAATACCGTCGCCGAAAGTGGCGCTCTCGTTGCTTCACTGGCCGCATCAGGAGCGAGACTGCTGGTCGATACGTATCATATGGCCTGCAATCGCGAAGACCCTGCGACCATTGCACCGTACCTTCCGCTCATCGCTCACGTCCACGTAGCGGAGCAGCAAGATCGGGCCGCGCCGGGGCAACATGGGGAAGATCTGCGCCCCTACTTCGCCGTACTGCGGCAGGGAGGCTATAACCAGCGCATCTCGATCGAATGCAACTGGCATGATTTCCCTGCCCAGGTGAATCAGGCGGTCAGCGTTCTCAAAGAGCAATGGGAAACGGCGATTCAGTGAAGATCGTGAAAAGAGGAGAACCACAGATTGTGGAGGAGATGTACCTATGGTAGACAAATTGCGCTTCGCCATCGTTGGCTGTGGAGTAATTGGCCCGCTACACGCAGAAGCCATCGCAAGTTTACCTGATGCCGAGCTTGTTGCGGTGACCGATGTTGATCAGGAAAAAGCGCAGAAGCTGGCGGAAAAATATCACGTCAAAGCATATAGCAACTTTCAAGATATGTTTGCAGCGGAAAAGCTGGATGTGATCGATATTTGTACTCCCAGCGGTATGCATGGTGAGCATGCCTGTGCTGCGATGCGAGCTGGCTATCATACCATTGTCGAAAAGCCTATGGAGATAACCCGCCAGCGCCTTGATGAAATGCTGCAAGTGCAACGGGAGACCGGGCGCAAACTGGCAGTCATCAGCCAGCATCGCTTTGATGAGGGCGCAGTAACCGTGCATCGCCTCTTGCAAGAGGGAGCATTTGGGCGGCTGGTGCTGGGCAATGCCGCGATTCCCTGGTGGCGCTCACAGAAATATTATGATAGCGGAGCCTGGCGCGGCACCTGGGAACTGGATGGCGGCGGCGTTCTGATGAACCAATCTATCCACTCCATCGACGTTCTCCAGTGGCTCATGGGGCCAGTGAAAAGCATCTATGCTTATACTGATACACTGGTGCATCGCATGGAGACAGAAGATGTTGCCGCCGCCGTTCTGCGCTTTGCCAATGGTGCAGTCGGAACGATTTCGGCAACAACTGGCGCATATCCTGGTGCGACAACCCGCATCGAGATTTTCGGCGACAAAGGTTCAGCCATCATCGAGAACGATCAACTGGCATATATCCATCTCTCACGTGACGACACGGAAGAAATTGGAGCATATGGCGGAGGAGCCGCAGTAAAGAAGGGAGCCGCAGAAAAAGCCGCAGCCGGGGCCGCCGATCCCGCCGCGATTCAGAGCAATACGCACGCAATGCAAATTGCCGATATGATCCGCGCAATTAAAGAAGATGGCACACCGCTGGTTGATGGCACAACTGCACGCCATCCCGTCGAAATCATTCTGGGCATCTACGAATCGGCCCGTACGCAAAAGGAGGTAATTCTCTCATGATCCATCTCTCCGCCTTTGCCGATGAGATCTCTTCTGATCTAGATGAGCAAATTGCGGTATTACAAAGCGAACACATTCGTTATATAGATCTACGCTCTGCCTGGGGTGTCAATGTGCTGGATCTAAGCGACCAACAGATCCTCACGGTCAAACAGAAGTTGGAGGACCAGGGGATCAAGGTCGCAGCCATCGGTTCTCCAATTGGCAAGGTCCCGCTGGATAGTTCTTTTGAAGAGCATCTTCAGCGCTTTGAACGCTCCCTCGTTGTCGCAAAGATGCTGGGAACTCCTTATATTCGCCTCTTCTCCTTCTATCCACCACAAAATGGCTCGGTTGATCCCGCCACCTATCGCGAACAGGTGATACAACATCTGCGTGAAATGGCGGCTCATGCACGAGCAGCCGATATTGTGTTGCTGCATGAAAACGAGAAGGGGATTTACGGAGATACGATCGATCACTGCGTTGATCTCTTGCAAACCATCAACAACAGGTATTTTCGCGCCGCATTTGATCCTGCCAATTTCTTGCAATGCAATCAGACGCCCTATCCCGATGCTTACAACGCATTACAACCCTGGCTGGAATATGTCCATGTAAAAGATGTCCGTTCAGATGGTACACTTGTGGTTGCAGGTGAGGGTGAAGCCCACTGGCCCGATCTCCTGCAACGCTTGCAGCAGGATAGCTACGATGGCTTCTTTGCCCTGGAACCGCACCTTGCCGCCGCAGGACAATATCAAGGCTTCAGCGGTTCCGCCCTGTTCCGCAACGCATCGCAGGCTTTACAGAAACTCCTCCAACAAATGGGCTGGAAATACGATTAATCCACTCAATGGATAGCGAGAATCACTGCTGAGAGCGTGCCAGGGGCAGCCAGACACTAAATGTACTGCCTGCCCCCGGTACGCTCTCAGCAGTGATCCGCCCTCCCAGTTGTTCCGCCAGCGTCTGAGCAATCGAAAGGCCCAACCCTGTACCATGTTGAGAACGTGCTCGATCGGCCCGATAGAAGCGCTCGAAAATATGCGGGAGGTCATCCGGGTCAATCCCAATGCCGGTATCGCGCACGTGGAAGACACCTTCATTCTGCTTGCGTTCCACCGATACCGTAATCAATTCCTCTCCATTTGCGTCCTTGCCCTGTGTATATTTGATGGCATTATCAAGCAGGATTAACATGATGCGGCGAATGCTCTCTTCATCGCCACGTACGCGCACCGGCTCAATATGCCCTACCTGCAATTTCAGTTGCGATTCATCCAGGCTCAAACGTCCGCGCAGTTGCCGTACCAGTTGCAACAACGTATGATCCAGATCAATGACATCGCCCGCCTTTTGCTCCGACACCTCTTTGCCTACATCCACTACAGCTGAAGTATCGCTGCTTGCATCTGCACGTGCCAGCAAGAGGAGTTCATCAACCAACCGCGCCAGGCGCAGGGTATCCTCATAGGCACCATTCAACACTACACGCCGTTCATCCGCTGGCATATCATCAAGGTAACGCTGTAAAAAGGCCAGATTCCCCTGGACGCTGGTCAGGGGAGCACGCAATTCGTGAGATGCATCCGCGATGAAGCGCCGCTGGGCCTTCGTTGCGCTTTCAAGTGAGTCCAGCATCTCATTAAACGTGTCAATAACCTGCACCATCTCATCATGTCCACGTGGACGCTGCACCCGCTGGCTGAGGCTCCCGACGTGTGTTCCATGTACTGCCGCCACAATGTTACGCGCCGTCTTCGTAATCTCTGCCAGTGGGCGTAAAACATTGGAGGTAATGGCCCAGCCTCCCACAAGCCCGATTGCGAACACGAGAAGGCCGAGCGTAATAATCTGGACATGCAGCCCAACGACCGTTTCATCTATTTCTTTGAGCGATTTGGCGACCAGCAAAACGCCTATGATCGCATCCCCATGAGGAGATGGGATCGGCCTCACCTCGACTTTGACGCGCTCTCCATTCACCATGCCCACATACTCCCCTTGCTTGCCAGTTGTCAATGCCTCCCGAATAGCTTGAGCATTTCCTGGAACCGGAGCAAGAGCGCCCTCAGAGGTATACCGGGCGTCACCTTTCAGATCTATCACGGCAACGCTAATGCCTGGATCATTATAGGTATCAATCGCTTTCAGTGAAAGGGTGGGTGGCCAATATGGCTCCTGGAGCGTCAACTCGTGCTCTACATTATTCAGTACGACCCCTGCAACCGTATTCATCGCCTGATTCGCGTTTGTATATAATGTTTGCGTCGATAGATACAACACGAGAAACGCAAACAGGCTCAACAACACAGCGACCAGACCGCCATACCAGATCATCAGTTGGAGCCGCAGCGATCCTGGTTGCCTGCTTTCGACCTTCCGCATATGTTCAGTTTGAGGGACCAGCGGACTATTCTTTAAAGACATAGCCAATACCACGCACGGTATGTATTAATCGCGCCTCTCCATCAGCTTCGAGCTTGCTCCGTAGATAGCCGATATAGACCTCCAGGACGTTGGAAGAGCCTTCAAAATCCAATCCCCAGACGCGATCCATAATAATATCCCTGGTGAGCACCTGGCGTGGTCGCCGCAAAAAGAGGGCCAGCAGTTCGTATTCGGTGGGAGAAAGTTCGATCTCGCGTGGCCCGCGATGAGCAATCCTCGTTCCTGTGTCTAGCTCAACATCAGCAAAATGCAATACTTCATGGCGCTCCGTCTGACTTCTTCTGAGCATCGCCTTCACCCGTGCCAGCAGCTCTTCTGGCGCAAAAGGCTTGACCAGATAGTCATCGGCCCCGACCTCCAACCCCATTCCGCGGTCGGCACGAGCATCACGCGCCGTCAACAGGAGGATCGGCACGTTGTCCCCTGCCGCACGCAAGCGTTGCACCACCTCCAGGCCGTCAATGCCC
>JAICIM010000550.1 GCA_025928885.1 Ktedonobacteraceae bacterium
AACTGTGTCTGATAAGTCATCAGACAGCGAGACAACTGCATCTGAGAAGCAATCGGATGCGGATAATGATCCAACACCTGAAGATGCCACAGCGACAGCGGAGGCATCTCAAAACGCGACAGCGACGGCGACAGCTCAAAATGCGGCTGAAAACGCGACAGCGACGGCGACGGCTCGAAATGCGGCTGAAAACGCGACAGCGACGGCGACGGCTCGAAATGCGGCAGCATCTCAAAACGCGACAGCGACGGCGACGGCTCGAAATACAGCAGATCGAAACGCGACAGCGACGGTGACGGCTCGAAATGCCACTGCAACAGCGACAGCGAAAGCCAAACCGACTGCAACGCCAACTCCGAAGCCAGTGGCTACGGTCGCACATCCTATCGTGCCAGCGACGCCAATCAATAATGGTGGCGCTGTTTTACCGACCCCGACAGTTCAGGATGCGACGCCAACTGGCGATCAACCAACTCCTGACTCACAAGCCACTGCGACACTACCTCCGCAGACGACGCCACCGGATAACGGCACATCTACGACCCAGCCCAAATCGCCGACCACACCGCGCGATCAGGGAACGATGACTGTCCTCATTGTGACCGGCGGCCTGGGCATGACAACGCTTTTATCTGCTGGTGTGATGATCGGCGTGCAACAGAAGAGGAAGAAAAAACAGGCCGAGGCGATGGCATATAGCCAGATGGCACGTCCAAGTCAGACCGAGTTTGAACTTGCTGTACAGCAATCTGCGCCACAGCAGGCTTACGCACCACAGCAGGGTTATGCGTCCCATTTCATCGATCCAAACATGTTGAATTCGCCTGTCATGAACGATATCTTGCAGCAATCGCCCGATATGTTTATGGCGAATGGGGCAGCCCCGCCAAATATGCCACAGCAGTTCGACCCCTTTGCTGCCGGGATGCAGGGACAGCAGAATGGATTTGCAGCCCCGCCAAATATGCCTCAACAGTTTGACCCTTTTGCTGCCGGGATGCAGGGACAGCAGAATGGATTTGCAGCCCCGCCAGGAGCTGCCTTTGAGCAGTCAACCGCGCTGATGTCAAATTATCCGCCGAACGATCCGGCAGCGGCGAATGCATTTTACACGCAGCCAATGATGACTGGCGTGCAGAACATTGAGGCAAATCCGCCAGCTCCCCCACAAAACGGTCCCGGAGCGGCGAGTATGTACTACACGCAGCCGATGATGGACAACGCCCAGGATGTAGCGGGTATACCACAAAACGGACCAATGGGAGCCAATTCGCTGCCCGGGATGCCCGTTCCCCCTCCATCAATCGAGCCTCGGGTGCGCACCGATCCGCGCGTAATTTCGATGCAGAAGCAGGCCCAGATGGGGATTTTTGTCTTGCCTGGTCAGGAGAAACAGGGCGATACAGAGGATAAGCCGCTCCCCTGATTGAGTACTAAAAATTGAGAAGGCCGGGGAAACGCTCTATGGTTTCCCCGGCCTTCTCGTTATTGGTCGCCTTAGTACTTATAGAAGTGTTGGAGCGTTTCCTCTTCTGGCGTTTTGTCCTGGAAGAAGGCCGCTTCAGCACGCTTGACGGCGATATAGGATGTTGCCAGCAACGGCCCTAACGCCTCGGTCAGCACGCTATCCTGTTCGAGTTCGTCGAGCGCCTCGTTGAGAGTGGTTGGCAGGCGATAGATGCCGCGCCGCTCACGCTCCTCGTCGCTGTAGTTACCTGGATCGATCTCCTGTGGCTCGCCCGGATCGATCTGGTTTTTGATCCCATCCAGTCCAGCAGCAATCAGTGCGCCGAGTGCCAGATAGGGGTTGCCGCTATGATCGGAGCATTTCAACTCGATGTTGGCCGAGTCTGCCTCGCGACCGCTGAAAAGCGATGGGATGCGAATGGCTCCCTCGCGATTATCAAAGCCGTAAGCCCCGTAGGCCGAACTCCAGTAGTGAGGGAGCAGGCGGCGATATGAATTGGGGCTGCCGCAGGTCAGCGCAACCAGGGCGCGGATATGGCGCAGCACACCACCAACAAAATATTTGCCGATCTGACTGAAGCCTGCACGCTGATTGGGATCATAGAAGAGATTGCGCTGCGGCTGTCCATTTTCGTCGGTTCCCCACAGACTAAAGTGGATGTGGGCGCCGCTGCCAGCCTGATCGAGGAAGGGCTTCGGCGCAAAGGTGGCGTAGAGATCGAACTCACGGGCCACGCCGCGCACCGTTTCACGCACCTGACAGACATGATCGGCGGCACGCAGAACAGGCGCATGCTCGACCGATAGCTCCTGCTGGGATGGGCCAAGCTCGGTATGGAATAGCTCGACGGAGATGTTCTGCGACTCTAACGCGGCAAGAATCGCGTCAATGACTTTGGCTTGCTCATCCAGGCCAATGCTGCTATAGCAGAGGCTACGATCGGCGGGAACAAACTCGCCCAGCTCTTCGCGTGCCAGATAAAACTCATGTTCGAGCGTTGCCTCGGCTGCCATATGGTCAGACGATAGACGTGTGATCATTCGTTTGAGGAAGCTGCGCGGGCAGGCTGCCCAGGGATTGCCGTCGAGACCGATCATATCGCAGAGCATGCTGCCGGTGTTGGGGACATAGGGCAGGACCACGAAGGTTTCTGGATCAGGAATGAGACGAAACTCACCGACCGGTCCCATACCCTCAACGCTTGCCAGCGACTCAACGCCAGTGAACGCCTGCATTGCCAGCGTCTGACCGATCCCTTCACGTATGCGTGTTGCCAGCTTTTTTGCATTTGTTGTTTTGCCACGAATGATGCCGCCATTGTCGCAGTACAAAAAGCGTACCAGACGCAAATTTTCCTGCTGTGTAAGTTGCAGCACATCTTGTGTGTTCATACACCTGTTTTCCTCTCTTAAATAGTGGTGCGGTTATCTAATGCAATGGTATGGCGTACGAATCCGGCCCGCTGCGAACGGACGAGAAGCTCAATGTTGGTTCCCTGTGGCCCTTTTAGCACCCATTCAACTTTCGCACGATTATCGGTTGTTGGATGGCTGCTAAACCACGCCCAGAGCTTGTTGGAACGTCCCTCCAGATGGCCGATTTCTTGCGAACGCTGCCCATTCACGATGCTGACCCCTTCTGGCAGGGCCAGCTCGACCTTGATTGGCTGTACCGCTTTTCGTTCGATAGCCCGTTTACTGGTATATGTTGGTAAGAATCCATTGTTGTCTACCACAGCGATGACGTGGTAAATATCATCGCCCACCTGCTCTACTTTCAGGTGGCGCAGGCTGAGATAGGGGTTCAGCGAGGCATGTGATAGAGTGAAACGGCTATGTTTTTCGCACATTTCGGGAAGATAACGGAGCGGAGGATTTTGATCGCTGAGCTTGTAGTCCCAGCCGCCAATCTCCACCGGTCCGAGCTGGGGATGATTGAACTCTCGCCAGTTGTGGAACGCATGCCCCTCCATTACCTCATCGTTCCATTTCATCAGTTTGAGATCATCCTCTTCAGGATGCCAGCGGAACCAGGCGATGAAGTCACGCGGACCAATGCCCGCCGTGGTTGGCATATCCCATAGCTCCGTCGTGAAGCCGAACCAGCCGTAATGATCGTACACGTAGTCGTCCATCGCGCCGTAGGTTACATCGTCTGGGCCGTAGTGAAAACCGTGAAAGGTTGAGACGGAGGGATAGCCCGTGATCTCAGTGCCGCGCTCACCCAGCAGCTTGAAGACATCCAGATCGGCGGAGGGCATCTGATCGTCGGGTTTGGTGCTATAGGGACGGAGCAGGACGCCGGAGATCGTGTGATACGTCAGGAAGCCGGAGATATTGGGATGCGTGCGCCAGAACTCAGCCTCAGCATGCGTTTCAGGCTCCGAGAGCGGATAAGCTCCCGCGCCGCGTTGCGCCCCTTCCGGCTCCCACTGGAAAGGATAGTTGCGGTTGATGTCCATACCCTCGCGAGCTGGCGCGATAGGGATGAGGTAGCCGTCGTAGTTGCGGATCAGCCCTTCGGGGAAGATATGGTAGTACTCGCCCCCTTCTTCATCGATGGGACGGCGGCGCATGATGCGAGGATCTTTCTCGGAGCGTTTCCAGGCTCCGTTGGGATCTTTGACGCGCATATCGAGGATCAGGCCATCGCCATCGATATCTTCGGGATAGAGGCCGTCTCGCTCCTCTGGATAGGGATAGAGGCGCGTGCTGCTGCGCAGGAAATAAGGGGTGGTGAGGTAGCGCTCGGCCCCATCAACGCTCAGGCGTGGCAGGATGTAAAATGTCGAGCGATCAAGTAAGCGCGTAACCGTCTCATCCTTCCCATAGTTTGTCAGATAAGACCAGATCGTGTAGAGTGCAACCGTTGAGCCTGTCACCTCACCGGCATGAGTATTGCCATCGATCCAGTACGCGGGTTTCTCCAACGCTGGTCCGGGTTGTTTGTTGGTCAGCGTGACGAGCCAGAGTTCGCGCCCTTCCAGGCTTTTGCCGATCGATTCAATCTCTGCAAAATCAGGATAAGCGGCAACAAGCTCATGCAGGAGTGCGGTCAATACATCGTAGGTGTAATAGGAGAGAACACCATGCGCAGGATCAAAGTTCTGATGCACTATAGCTTTGGGCATAAAAAAGTCTACCTCATGATACAGAAGAAATATGCCTGGCAGAGTCTATCACCAGGCATCAGGGCTGAATGCACATGTTAGCGACGGCGACGGCTCCGCCTCTCTCGTTCCAGGGCGAAGTCCAGCGTCTCGTGGAGGCGCTCGAAATCATCGACATCGAGCTGTAGCTCAACGGCGGGTGGATCGTCGGGTTTGGCTCGCCCCTCTTCAAAGAGCTGTAAGACCATGACCAGTTC
>JAICIM010000495.1 GCA_025928885.1 Ktedonobacteraceae bacterium
GACGATATCAAGCTGTTGCGTGCGCCGCTGCACCGGATCATTCAAGAACTGACCGCCAGCGGGGCCGTCATTGTCGGAGCGGCGGGCAACGATTCGTTCACGCCCTACATTCCAACGCGTATCGGACCACGCTATCCAGCGGCCTTCCCCGAAGTCATTTCGGTTGCAGCCGTCGATAAGAGCGGCGACATGGCATCGTACAGCAACTATCCGCAGGTGCCATCGCAGCACAACGGCATTGCCACCTATGGCGGGAGCCTGCCCCGCGTCTCCGATATCAAGCAGGACAACGTTGATGCTGTGATTGGCGTGTACAGTGCGACGACCTATCCAGCGCTTGAGGCGAGAAATCCTGTTCTGCCTGATCTGCCTGCCCCCAACAACGATGGCTGGGCATACTGGTCCGGCACCTCGTTTGCCGCGCCCATCATCAGTGCCGTGGCCGCTCGTGTGCTGGAGACATTGCAGAGACTACCAGCCCGCCACGTTGCCGCCGAGGTGCAGTGGGCTATGACGACGACTGCCGGACAGCAAGCCGTGCTGGGAACCGCATTGGAAACCCAGCCAGGATTTGCCGTGAGCCTGCTGAAAGCGGAACAGTGCCAGCCGACCAAAGCGCAGCCAGCCGCTGCAACGCCAGCCGTGGTGGGAGCTGCGAAACAATAAATAGCGAAGACTATGTTAGAAGGGCTTGCTATGGTAGATGCAAGCCCTTCTTTTTAATGTGTATTATTAACGACCGCCCGTAAAGAGTCGGAGGATAATCAACAAAATGGCGGCTCCAATGAAGGAGACGACGGCGGTGCCGATGAAGTGCAGTGGGTAGCCGACATCGAACATGCTTGCCAGAATTGCGCCGATGAACGAACCGATCAAGCCGACAATGATATTGCCAATACAGCCACCACCTCGGCCACGGACGACCAGGTTGGCAAGGTAGCCAGCGATAAGACCGATCAGGAGCCAGGCAATCAGATCCCCCGGCTGGAGGATAGCCCCGATATCAATGGTTCTAATGGTGAACATGCAAGGATGCTCCTCTTATGTATCCTGCGTATTGCCCATTGTGAGCATACTATTCCTGAATATGACGAACTCTACTGTTCATTATACGTGGAGGCGAGAGAAAGGTTGTGTGTGGGCTTGTGAGATCGCACACAGTGTACTCTGTCCTTTTGTTCATTGTTTGCTTCCAGTGGTTGTGGTAGGCTATACATAGTCTTTTTTCCAGCTAGCCAGGAGTTTTTTACAGTATGCCCTCGGTCTCCGACAATCCCGAAACGGTGCCAGATCTGCCAAACGTATCTGTGACAGGAAAACGAAACATTACATCTTCATTGCCATCGCTATTGCATTTGCCTAAAAACGTGTATTTGCTGCTCTTCTTCACGACCGGGAAGGGCATGCAATTGACGATCGCAACCCTCACCGTTAACCTCTATGCGTATAGCCTGGGGTATCGTCCCGACTTTATTGGCGTCTTCAGCGCGATGCCCGCAATAGGAGCAATGGTGGGTGCGCTGCCTGTAGGGTTGCTGGCGGACCGCTGGGGGCGCAAGCCGGTGCTGGTGATCAGCGCGATTTTGACGCCGCTCTTCCTGATGGCGCTGGGACTGGTTACATCGGCTCCACTGCTGCTCATTTTTAGCCTGTTGCAGGGATTGGTCTCGACTGCGTACTGGGTGACGAACCTGCCACTGCTGACCGAGAGCACAACGGAGAGGCAGCGGGTCGGTGTGCTGGCGCTCAATAGCTTTTTGTTGCTGGGCGTTGGTGCGCTGGGCAATCTGCTCGGTGGCGCAATCCCGGAATTTGTGGGCCATGCATTACAGCTTTCAGCGGACAGCACCATCCCTTTGCGCTGGGGCGTGATTACCGCCGCCATCTTTACGCTGATCTTTGGCCTGCCGCTCTGGTTCTTGCACGAACCAGCGCATACTACAGAGAAAAAGTCGGAGTCAACCTCTGAGCAGGATGAGAAGTCTGAAGAGACCGTCGCGGTAGCGCGAACACAGACGGTAAAGCTGTTTGCCAAACTGCTTTTGCCCGATCTGCTCTTTACAATGGGCGAAGGTGCGGTCGTGGCATTGATGCAGTTGTACTTCGTTTTGCGTTTTGCGCTTTCCCCCGGCTCTTTGGGGATTATCTTTACAATATCTGGACTCGCTGGCGGCATCTTTTCGCTGACCGCGCCGCTGTTTGTCAGGCGATGGAGCAAGTTGCGTATCATCACCAGTGTGCAATACCTGAGTGCGCCGCTGATGCTCTTGATCGGCTTCGCGCCCACCTTGCCACTGGCGATTGCTGGTGAATATACGCGCTCGTTTGCTCGCACGCTGATCGAGCCGGTCTACGCCGCGTTTGCGATGGAGCAGGTATCGAGCAGGCAGCGTGCCACGTTGTCCGGCCTGTATTCCGTGACATGGAGCATCGGCTTTAGCATTGGCCCAACTGTTGCTGGTTGGTTGCAGACGCAGGTGAACCTTTCGGCCTCGTTTGTCTTCGGGGCTTTCTGTCTGTTGATCTGCCCCAGTATACTATTATTATTCTTTGGCAGGAGGAGTCGCTAATGGCACCGACCACGCGCTTGCTGCTGGTGCGGCATGGAGAGACGCTGGCGAATCGTGATTTTCGCTATATTGGAACGCGCGACGATATGTTGACGGAGCAGGGACGCGCCCAGGCCGCCGCGCTGGCTGAGGCGCTCTCGATCCTGCCAGTTGCTGCCGTTTATAGCAGTCCTCGCCGGCGTACACTTGATACCGCTCAACCGATTGCGGAGCGTCATCAACTGCCGGTGCAGGTGTTGCCTGAATTGGTGGAGGGCAACTTTGGCGCGTGGGAGGGCTTGAGCCGCGCCGAGGTGCTGGCGCTTGGCGCAGAGGATGAACGCCTGTTACATGCCTGGGAAGCCAATCCTGAGATGGCACCGCCCGGAGGCGAAAGCTTTGCGGCCATCCAGAGGCGCGTGCTGGCAGCGGTGGAGCAGCTCACGCAGGCGCATCCCGATCAAACAATCGTGCTGGTCTCGCATGTGGGACCGATCAAAGTGCTCCTTTGCTCCGGGCTGGGGGCGCCGCTCAGTTCGCTCTTCCAGATTTTCCTTGATCCCGCCACGATCAGCGTGGTCGATTGGCGACAGCCGCGCCCGACAGTGCGCCTGCTCAATAGCCATGCCCATCTGGGCTGGTCTCATGCTCGTTGGATGCAGTAATTACAGTAGTTTTCCCCCATTTACAGGGATTTACTGGCTATAATTTCCTTTTTCTCCCCAATTTTGCCAGAAAGTAGGGCAATATCCGATAAAATCGGGTATAATCTAGAGAGCGATCTCTGGTGCCTGTTTGTCCTTTCTTTCTTGTGTACACTTCAGATGATGCCAGTGTAATTATCTTTACACAAGAAGAGGAAAAAACGTTATACGCGAACTGTGATCTTCACATCCTATGGAGGAGACGACGAAACGCGCATCCTGACCTGTACTCAGGGGGTGACAGGTTTCTTGATACTATGCTGTAGACAGGATGGGCTATCATGTGATAATTTGGCACATCTCAACGTTTTTATCACAGTGAATAAATATTTAGTCCCAGGTATACGTAAAAATGCGGCTTTTATGCCCTGTGCAAGGTATACTTCTGATAATGTCAAAAAAATAGAGCAGAACGTTGTTTTTATGAGGAGTGCTTGATGAGATCGAGTGTTCTTGATCCCAATCGTTCGACGCAGGCGCACCAGCCCCGGCGAAATCCACAAAACGATACACATTATTCACAGCCACTGGCATATAAAACGCCGCCTCGTCCACCCTCGAAACAGCATAAGCCCTTCCGCCTTGCCCGCTTCCTGCAAAAATATACCCCTGCCGAAGGGTGGTCAGCCCTGGTCATGCTGGCTATCGCGCTCTATTGTGTAGCATACTCGATCATCGCCGCAAACTGGGTCAAACATAGTTCACTGCTGCTCTGGAGTCCGGTGATTGGTCTGCTGATCGGCCTGATAATTGCGAAAGTGCCGCGTGTCCCTCAACCAATGCTGCATCTGGCAGCGTGTGTGGCCGGACAAGCCCTGGCAATCTGGACCACCAGCGCTCTTGCCTATCACGTCTCCTGGATGCTGGTGCTGGCGAGCTTACGGACCGCACTCACTGGAGGCATCGCAGCAAGCAACATCCCCACCACCGAGATTCTCTTCTTCTTTTATCTCACCTTCCTCACCTACTTTCTAGGATATTTTGGCAGCTGGCTGGTCTATCGCGCCCGCCTGCCCTGGCTGGTGGCCCTGGTCTATTGCTCCATTCTGCTCGTCAATTTGAACTACGTGAAGCAGGAACTCACTACTACGATCCTGACCGTCGTCCTGGTTGGTTCGCTTGGCATGTTGATCGCGCGTATCCAGCTTGTGAACCAGATCTATCTCTGGACGCGTGAGGGCCTGCATACGGATCGTCCCTGGCTCCAGGCCATTACCCGTCGCTGTATGACCGGCGCAACCCTCTTAATGGTCATCACGTTGATCGGCAGCAGTCTGCTCCCCGTCTTCGATCAGGCCTCTTCGGGCAAGTCGTTCTGGGATAATTTGAGCAACGCCTGGACCAACGTGGTCAATGGACAGGTTTCGCTCACCGATCCCAAGAGCCTGTTTAAGCCCTATCAGACGCCCACCAACTTTTTTGGCGATCAACTGGCTATCAGTGGCAGCGTCAATCTGCCGATGGGCGAGGTGCTGACCTACACCAGCTCTGGCGGCCCGCAATATTTACAGGGCTTTACCTACAATCTGTATGATGGGCATGCCTGGACAACTACATTAAATTCCACCAATGGGCGCAGCTTCCCCGCTAATAAAGATTTGCCGCTCGATACGCAGGCAAAGGGAGGCGTCGAGATTGCCCTGAATGTGACGCTCAAGGTGCCGCCCGAAAGCACAAGAAACTATATCTATGGTCCCGCCCAACCCAAACGGTTTGATAAGCCGATCATGATCTATAGCGATGGCACGGTCGGCACGTGGATGCAGGCCGGACCGCTGACGAAGAATGAACGCTATCAGGTCACGTCGGTTGTTCCCGGTGCCAATCTCATCCAGAATCTGGTCAATGTGCCGTTGCCGCAACATGACGATCAGGGTGTCTGGCGCAACGACAACTACTATGCTGATCAGTCGCAGTACTATCTCAAAGTGCCGCGTAGCCTCTCGCCCAATGCGCTGACACAGGCGAAGCGCTGGACCGAGGGGGCCAATGATACCTACACGTTGCTCAAATTGTTGCAGCAACATTTGGGGGATCAAAACACCTTCTCCTATTCTGTCAATAATGCGCCGATTCCGAAAGATGTAGATGTGGTGGACTGGTTGTTGCAGACGAAAGTGGGCTATTGC
>JAICIM010000366.1 GCA_025928885.1 Ktedonobacteraceae bacterium
AGGCAAAACAAACTCAACAGGCTGCACCAGATAGGGAGCGTTCTGCAACAACAACCCGCGCTCTACCAGAGCTTCATGCACCAGGGCAAAATCAAACTCGGGAAGATAGCGGATGCCGCCATGCACAAGTTTGGTCGATTTGCTGCTGGTGCCGCTGGCGAAGTCTTTTTTCTCGATAAGGGCAACTTTATACCCTCGCGCCACAGCATCCAGCGCAACACCAGCCCCCGTCACGCCCCCACCAATCACAAGCACATCAAAATGAGTGGTTTGCAGATCGGAGAAATTATTTGTCCGAACAGTTGATGATAAAGGTCGCATCGTCTTTACAAACCATGTGGCGGAACATCTCATCCATTCCGCCACATGCTCGTCCTTTCTAAGCTAGAAGAAAACCATACTACTGGCTACTTACAGGCTCTCGTACCGACTCAGCGTTGGTCACTGTATCGCCCGACTGTCCCAGCCCACGAGCGGTGATCACCTTGCCAATGGTAAAGTCGTAGATGTACGCGCCAACGACTCCACCAAGCAACGGTGCGACGATGGGAATCCAGGTGTAGGAGTTCAGGCTTGCGCCGCCACTCACCAGGGCAATCCACAGACGAGGACCAAAGTCACGCACCGGGTTGATCGCATAACCGGTATTGAGTCCGAATGAAGCACCAATAGCCACAATCAAAAAGCCGATAATTAAGGGGTTGAGATTGGCCTGGACAGGTTGGTTACGACCGTCCGTGATCGCGAAGATCAAGCCAACGAGCAGGGCAGTACCAACAAACTCATCGCAAAAGGCTCCAAAGGTTCCCACAAATGGCTTGGGAGAGGTATAGAAAACGCCACCCACGGCATCGGCAACGTTTTTGCCAGCGGCAGCATTCACAATTGCGCCCTGATAGACAAAGTAGAGAATAATAGCCGCCACGAAGGCGCCCAGCAGCTGCGCCAGCCAGTAAGGGAGCACTTTGTTCCAGGCAAATTTACCGCGTACCGCCAGTCCCAGCGTCACCGCAGGATTGAGATGCGCACCACTGATGGCCCCGGCAACGTAGATACCCAGCATCACGGCCAGTCCCCAACCAAGAATGATGACGATCCATTCGTTGGCGAAGGGCTGTCCGCCGAGGTTGTTAAAGAGCGCAAAGGTCGCCACACAGCCATCCCCAAACAGCAACAGAACCATCGTTCCCATAAACTCGGCAATCATCTCGCCAAAGGTGCCAGACAACGCACTCGAACTACCTACCGTCATTTGTTTCGCCATTGATCCATACTCCTTCGCTTCCAGGAAGCCTATGGTTTCTCACAACGATGTTAGCCATAACACAGCACAACATGACGACAAAAGGATGAGTTGACGTTTTCCACAAAGAGGGTTGGATGCGAACATCTTCCCCCCTTTGCAGCGTGATATACCTATGCTTGCTCCCAGCGCAGTGAACGCTCGACCGCACGCTTCCAATTTGCATATAGCTTGTTGCGCTGATCTTCTCCCATCTGCGGCTCAAATGTGCGATCAATCGCCCACTGTTCCGCGACCTCTTGCTGGCTGCTCCAGAAACCCGTCGCTAACCCGGCAAGATAAGCGGCACCCAGCGCGGTCGTCTCCGGCACCTTCGGCCTCTGCACCGGCACCCCTAGAATATCGGCCTGGAATTGCATCAGCAGATTATTGACCGACGCTCCGCCATCAACCCGCAGCGCCTTGAGATCAACCTTGCTATCCGCAATCATAGCTTCCAACACATCACGGGTCTGATAGCACATCGATTCCAATGTTGCCCGTGCCACATGCCCGACCGTTGAGCCACGCGTCAAACCGATAATCGCGCCACGAGCGTAGGGGTCCCAGTATGGTGCGCCCAATCCCACGAAGGCTGGTACAAAATAGACGCCGCCGTTGTCTTTCTCCGTCGCCGCCACCGCCTCGACATCAACGCTGGTCTGAATCGCCTTGAGGCCATCGCGCAACCACTGCACCGCCGCTCCGGTCACGAAAATGCTGCCTTCCAGCGCATACGTCACCTGTGGATGAGCGGGATCACCCAGACCCCAGGCAATAGTGGTGAGCAACCCATTTTGTGATGGCACGCTCTCCGCACCCGTGTTCATGAGCATGAAGCTACCTGTCCCATAGGTGTTTTTCGCCATGCCCACTTCATAGCACGCCTGCCCAAATGTCGCCGCCTGCTGATCACCTGCGATACCTGCCAGTTTGATCGGTTCACCGAAGAACTCGGCGTCAGTTTCTCCGTAAATTGCACTCGATGGCATCACCGTTGGCAACATCGAGCGGGGAACGCCTAGCTCGTTCAAGAGTACATCATCCCATTCGCGGGTGTAGATGTTGAAGAGCAGCGTTCGCGAGGCATTGGTGTAATCCGTGACATGGATACGCCCTTTAGAAAGTCGCCACAACAGGAAGGTATCGACGGTGCCAAATAACAGCTCGCCGCGTTCTGCCTTTTCGCGTGCGCCTGGCACGTTGTCAAGAATCCATTTAACCTTTGTCCCCGAAAAATAGGCATCTGTGACCAGTCCTGTCCGCTGGCGAATCTCTTTGTCAAAGCCTTTGGCGATCAGTTCCTCACAAATAGGCGCTGTCAGGCGGCTCTGCCAGACGATGGCATTGAAGACTGGCTTCCCGGTTGCCTTCTCCCAGACGAGCGCGGTTTCGCGCTGGTTGGTAATGCCGATGGCGGCAATATCGGCGGCGGTGACATCAGCCTGCTTGATGACCTGTTGCGCCACTGCAAGCTGACTGGACCAGATGGCCTCTGGATCATGCTCAACCAGCCCCGGCGCGGGATAAATCTGGGGGAACTCTTGCTGGGCAACTCCCACAATTGATCCATCGCGATCAAAGAGGATTGCTCGTGAACTGGTCGTGCCTTGATCCAAAGCGAGGACATACTTAGCCATAGCTCACTCCCTTTCTCTGGACGCACTTGCGTCCTCCTAAAACACCAACGTAATGGTTGAACTCAAGCAACGATGCCCGAATTCTTTATAAAGAGTGATTGATACGCACCTGTGCAAAAACACATTTAGCAATCAATCGGCTACTATTGACGTGATAGCGTTTTGGCTGGCAGCTCTCTTACCAGAGTTCCGGTTGCGGCACAACAACCCCGAGAGCGCCAGTCTGCACTACTGCCTGGATCTGTCTGCGCGTCGAGATCAGTCCAGAGGCAATGAAAGGACGCGACAGGAGCGTTGTCAGCGTCTCAGCAATACAAGGAACAACTAAAGCAGGTGATACATTGAAAAGATCGACAGCTGCGACATTGACCGTTTCGACTGCGCTCTCCAGGCCGGTCGAGTCGGCGGCAAAAATATGGAGCATCGTGTGCAGTCCCAGGGTTTTCCCTACTGTTAAAGTTTTCAAATTTGTCGATGTAATACCGGCGATATGGAATTGCTCGACAAGATAGGCCAGGCCAGCCGCGTCGGGATGAATACCATTCATGCGATCCACGTTGATGTACAGCAGGTAACCCTGTTGCGCGGCCTGCTGGCAGAGCGGTTTGAGATCAAAAAGATCGCAATTTCTAAGAAAAATAACCTTATGAGCCGACATTGTAAGAGCGCTGAGAAACTGGGTACGGTTTTCAACGACCGGGATCACTTTGTTGCGCGACAATACTTCTGGCAGCGAATGTTTTGTCTGAGCAAGCATGCCGTTCTCCGCTTTTCTACAAAAAAAGTCCTGAGCATCCCAGGGATGCTCAGGACTTTTCATTACAATGTCCTTATGCGACAACAAATGCTGCTATATGTCATTTGTTGGTTATGTTCTGTTTCTATATTAATCAGAGAATGGTATCATTGTCAAGAGGTGGCGCAAAAATCGCCCCTGTTCCATCTCCGTTCACATGCCGCCCATTTCTACCGGGTTTTTACATGACAAGGGCCAGGAAAGCCCCGCACTTTTGAAGACAGAGATGAACTGGCCTTCCTTGTTTGGAGAGGGAGGGGAGACGCTCCTGCCAACAGAGACACGTCTCAGAACACCTGAAGGAAAAGAGTGAAAACTATCATAAGATTGATTATTATCGATTGACAGCAAAAAAATAGATGTAGTATGATATACGTGCCAAAAATGAGTAAAGGAAGCAGAAGAGAAGATGTCGCTCGTCTACGAGTATAAGCTGGATGGGACCACCACTCAATACAGCGCCATCGAGGAGGCAATCCGAACGACGCAATTTGTGCGCAACACATGCCTACGCCTCTGGATGGACACGCGTGGCACCACGAGAAACAACTTGCAATGCTTCTGCGCCGAGCTTGCCAATGCGTACGACTTCGCCAAAGCGCTCAACTCGCAAGCTCGGCAAGCCGCCGCTAATCGAGCGTGGGCCGCGATCTCCCGCTTCTATGACAACTGCCGCAAGCACAAGCCAGGCAAGAAAGGCTATCCGCAATTTCAGCATGATTGTCGGTCGGTTGAATATAAACAAACCGGCTGGAAGCTGGAATCTGATGGACGGCATATCAGCTTCACTGATGGGTGCAACATCGGGCGGCTCCGGCTCGTTGGAACACGCAGCATCGAAACCTTCCCGATCAAGCAGATCAAACGGGTGCGCCTCATTCGTCGCGCCGATGGCTACTACTGTCAGTTCCTGGTGCAGGCAGATCGGCGTGTCCAACATGTTTCCACCGGCAAAGAGACCGGCATTGATCTGGGACTCAAGGAATTCTTAACCGATAGCGAGGGCAATACCGTTGCCAATCCACGCCATGTGAGGAAAGCGGAAAGACGCCTCAAACGGCTGCATCGTCGCCTCTCTCGCACACAGAAGCGCTCATCAGGTCGTAAAAAGGCGCGAAAACAATTAGCAAAGGGCTATCTCAAAGTCGTCAGGCAGCGCGAAGATTTCGCCAGGAAAACGGCGAACGCGCTCGTCACCTCTCACGATCTGATCGCCTACGAAAAGCTCAGGATAGCCAATCTCGTGAAAAATAGGAAACTGGCCAAGTCGATCAGTGATGCCTCCTGGGGCCGCTTCCTCCTCTGGCTACAGTATTATGGAGCGATCCATGAGATCCCTGTGATCGGCGTCGAGCCAGCCTATACGACCCAGGAGTGTAGCGCGTGTGGCGCACGGGTCAAAAAATCGCTCTCCATCAGGACGCATATCTGTCGTTCCTGTGGCCTCGTGCTTGACCGCGACCACAACGCCGCCATCAACATTTTAGAGAAATCCCGTACTGTCGGGCAGACAGGAACGGCTCCATCAGCCGATGGAGACAACGCTTCTGGACAGCCATCCTCTACCAGTTCTCGGCGCAAGCAGAAAACGGGCAAGGTGGCTGAGTGAAAGAAGAATTCCCCGGCTGAAGCACGGGGAAGTGTCAATAATAGTGAAGAAAGGTAGGGTATCAGAGAAAAAATGCAGGTACGGGAATTTTTGCGCTTAGCTCAGCAGCATCCAGTGGCAGCAGCGATTAAGTCTGAGGAGGAGTTTGTCACAGCATTATCGTCAAAGGCCGCGCTTTTATTCATCCTCAAAGGCAATGCGTTTCATCTCTCTTCACTAATACTTCAGGCCCATGAGCAACATAAAGGGGTTGTTGTTCACATCGACCTCATCAGCGGCATCGGGAAGGATCGGACGGGTATCCATTATTTACGTAGCCTGGGCGTCGATGCGATCATTACCAGCCGCTCACAGCTGATTGCCGCCGGGCGTGCTGAAAAACTGGTGACGATTCAACGCCTCCTGCTGCTTGACGATCTGGCCATCGAAACAGGGATACGTACACTTGCCCGCTCTCAACCCGACATTGTTGAGGTGCTGCCCGGCGTGATCTTTCCTGAAGTCGCTCCCAGGCTCCTTGCCCAGCTCCAGGGACCATTCATCGCTGGCGGATTTATCCGTACATTCGCCGAGGTCGAACAGATCAACGCCGCTGGTGCGCTACTGTGTAGCAGTAGCACGCAGGAACTTTGGGGATAGAAAGGCAGTACCGTTGCAAATTGAACCATCCTCAGCACATCCCCACAAAGCTGTGCTGAAGTGAGGATAGTACTTTGAATAGGCACTATCCTCAACGAAGGGAAGATTAACGGAAAGTACCGACCACGTTCTGGAGATCGATCACATTCTCGTTCCCCTTCTGCACCACAGATAACACGACCATCGCCTTGTCGATCGGGTTACCCTGTTTGTCATACATCATACGCCCCGTCACGCCCTGGAACGCGGGGACGCTGCTCTGCCCCAACGAGGCCAGCGCATCACGTGTGGATTGACCGGTAATATCGCCCTTGACATATGAGGCAGCCTTCGCGATAATCTGAACCCCATCGGTCGCCATCATCGAATCATTGCCCGGCTGCTGAATATTGGCGGGTGCAACGCCAGCCCCCTCATAGAAGCTGACCCAATCATTGAAGAATGGCGGCTGCTGGCCTTTCGCAATATGCAGGAAATCCCATTCATTAGGTGCGCAATAAGCGGTAAAGCTCAAGTGGCGCATATCCTGTGGAAAGGTGGCGGCTATCTGAGCATCCGCGCCGTTGCCCTGTCCAATCACCAGGGTTGTATCGACGCCATCGCCACCCAGGATCGAGAGGTTATTCAAGATCGGGGCGCCGGGAGCATTTCTAATCGCATTCCCCAGAGCATGTGCCAATCGAATTCCATCGATACTATAACCAGCGATAAAGATCTGATTAACGCCATGATTCTCGGCGTCGGCCACGATCTTTTGATAATCTGCCACCGTCGTCGTCGATTCGGTGAAATGGTCGGCCTGATTATTGATCACCTGGATACCAGCTTTCGAGGCACTGGCGCTGAAGGCATCAGCCAGTGAAACGCTATAGGGATCGGTCGGGTCTCGCAAGACAAGGACACTCTTCACATGCATCTGTTGCGAGGCGCTCGCCAGCAGCTTTCCCTCCACATCATCGGGCGGATCTATCCGAAAGAAATAGGGACTGCTTCCGGTAAGCTTGACGCTAGAGGCCGGAGAAACTATCGGAAGATGTGCGGAGGCAATAATATCGAGCGCATTGATGGTTTGCGAGCTAAAGGGCCAGCCCTCGACGCCAACGATATGATCGGGATTGCCCGCATTCTTCACTCGATTCGCAACAAGCTGGGCCACTGTCGAAACATCTGCTCGTTGGGGTCCACAGCTATCGATCAGAATGCGCAATTTCAATCCATGAGGAAGCAGCCCCTGTTTATTGATCTCATATTGCGCAATAAAAGCTCCCTGAGTATCAGGTCGCGCTCGCAGCAGGTCGTCAGCACCTGAATCAAAAGCGACGCCAAGC
>JAICIM010000471.1 GCA_025928885.1 Ktedonobacteraceae bacterium
CTTTTCTCGCCCCTTCTCAACTATCTATAACATCTCCACTCGCTATAATTAGGCGCGCGGCTACTAAGCTCTTTGGGATCACTTCCTTATTAAGAATGAATGGACATACATAATTTAAAAATACCAGCAGGAAATATCTATAGAAAGTATACGCGAAAACAAAACAAATTTGATGTATCGCTCCAATCACACAAACTTCCTCCATGTGCATATTGACAGCACCATTTTCATCGTGTATAAATACGTCATACGTATGACTTGTTGGATAGAGCGTGAGCGAGGGAAGATGAGCAAGAAAAATGAGGGCAGTCACTCAGCGGTGACAAGCGTTGATGTAGCCCGTCGGGCGGGCGTTTCACAATCGGCGGTCTCGCTGGTCTTTGGGGAGAAAGCTGCCGGGCGGGTGAGCGAACAGACCAGAGCTGCGATTCTGCGTGCTGCCCAGGAACTAGGGTATCGCCCCAACAGAGCGGCCCGGACGCTGCGTTCAGGACGCTCTCGTCTCGTAGCCCTCGCCGTTCCCGATGTCAGCAATCCCTACTTTTCCGCTGTACTTCAGGGTGCGGAACAGGCAGCACGCAAATATGGGTACGCGGTCCTGCTCGCTCATGTGCGCGACGAGCGGGACTGGCAACCGGTCGTACTGGACGCGCTGACATCGTGGGCCGTCGATGGTTTTCTGCTCTGCACCATGCAACCGCCAACGGGTAAAGAGTTAGCGGCCCTGCAAGGCAAAGCCGTGCTGGTTGATGTGTTTGCAAGCGAACTGCCATCTTTGCGGCTGGATATCGAGGCGGGCATGCAGGCAGCGATGACGCATCTACTCAAGCTGGGACATCGCAAGATAGCACACCTGGGCGCGGCTGTCGATGCTGAAACGTTTCATTTGCGCCATCGAGCATATACCAGAGCCTTGCAGCGGGCAGGATGTACGATCATAGACGCCTATTACACTCAAGCCGCCTTCACCATTCCCGCCGCCTATGAGGCTGCCCTGCAAGTATTGCAGTCTCCTGATCCACCTACTGCGCTGGTCTGCGATAGCGATGTGCTGGCGGTCGGAGCCTACAAAGCAGCAAAGGCGCTGCAACGAGCGATACCAGAGCAGCTCTCAGTGGTGAGCTTCGATGATAGCGTCATTGCACGCATCCTTGATCCAGAGCTAACCACGGTTGCCATTCCGGCCAGCACAATTGGTGAACAGGCATTTCAACTGCTGGCGGCAACGCTCGAACACACTGATGCACCATCGCAAATCACCGTGCCGCTCGAACTCCTCATTCGCGCCTCCACAACCGAAGCACGACAATGAGAGATAGAGAAAACAGTATATATTGCAAAGGATAATATATGGGATACCATCTCTTAATAGATGCAGATGACACGCTCTGGGAGAACAATATCTACTTTGAGCAGGCCGTCCACGCCTTCATCGCCTTTCTCAATCACTCGCGCCTGACACCAGCAGAGGTACGCGAGGTGCTGGATGATGTCGAGCGGCTGATGGGCTATGGCTCGGCCAATTTCACGAAAAGCCTGGTTGAAACCTATCGCCGCCTCGCCGAACGAGACCTGCAAGATGATGCTGTGCAGCAGGTTCGCGGCTTCGGTGAACAGATTCGCACCCATCCAATGCAGTTGCTCGACGGTGTAAAGGAGACGCTCGACTATCTTGCTGGCCGACACGAACTCGTCCTGCTGACAAAAGGTGATGTTGAGGAGCAGACGCTCAAGATCGAGCGCTCTGGCCTTGCTGAGAGCTTCAAGCAGGCAATCGTTGTAGAGGAAAAAGATGTTGCCACGTATCATAGCGTGGTTGCAGAGTTAGCAATTGATCCACAGCGCACATGGATGATCGGTAACTCGCCGCGTTCGGATATCAACCCGGCCCTGAGCGCTGGTCTCAACGCAGTTTACATTCCCCATCCTCACACATGGCATTTTGAACATGAGGACGTGCGGCATATCGGCAATGGACAACTACTGACATTAGCAGCTTTTACGGATCTACGTACCCATTTTTAACGAGAGAAAAGAGGAACATACATGGCTGATCTCCCCGAACATCCCACGCTTCCTGTCTTGCAGCACTATATGGACGAGATTTGCAAAGAGCGCGGCTGGACAAAAGATAGCTATGCCGAGAAGTTTTTGCTCTTCACCGAAGAGGTGGGGGAGCTAGCTAAAGCGATTCGCAAGACACAGGGACTCTACCAGGAGCGGGCCAGCCAGAAGCGTTTCGAGCTTGAAGAAGAGTTCGCCGACGTACTCAGCTACCTGCTGGATCTGGCGAATTATTTTCAGGTTGACCTGGAGCAAGCGTTTCGCGAGAAAGAGCAGCTCAACGCAACCAGAACATGGGACTAGCAGCAAGCGCCGGGATGTTCCCGGCGTCAGCTAGCCCTGCGCGAAGGCGTTATCATCTTCCAGCAATGGATGAATTTTATATTCGATCTGGAATGCCTCAAGCAATTGAATCGCATGCGTGGTCACAGCATCCATCGGCGCGAAAAACACGTTTGCGGCGGGTGTCACCTCTTGCAACTGAGGCATAGCAGCTTGCAGCGCATTCAGATGCACCCGATCCTGTTCCTGAAGGCGAATCTCTAGCTGCTCCATCGACTCGCTCCTATGCCGCGAAAGACGGAATAGCGCCGCCTTCTGGTCAGAGAGCCAGTACAGCAATGAAACGGCCTCCTGCGGACTCAGATCAATCTGACGGCCCTGGGCATCGGTAATGGTGAGCTTCTCGTCACCAAAAGCAAACTTTGCCATCTTTCAAAACCTTACGATCTTCTACCAGCTCCGGTAGAGCATTTGTACACATTACGGTTGCAAAATGCCGAAACAAAAGCGAAAAAGAGACTCAACAATCTATCTTAGTATATACAGTATACAAAAAGCTCCTAAAAAAATCCTTTCATCTGGCACGCGCTAGAACCACGATAGGTGACACGAAGGCGACAAATTTCTCTGCCACCTTCTAGCGTCATGCCTTCCACCAGCTTCTTAATCCAGATATTGATAGGCTGGCAGCGTCAGGAAATCCACAAAGCGCTCGCTTGTAATCACTTGATCGAGAATCTCTGCCGCCTGCTCAAATCGTCCTGTGGCATAACGCTGCTCGCCGATAATCTGCCTGATCTTCGCCAGTTCCTCGCTCATCAATCGTCGAAACAGAGCGATCGTAACCTTGCGATCGTCGTCGAGAATGCCCCAGGGATGGTGAATCCATTGCCAGATCTGCGACCGGGCTATCTCAACGGTCGCAGCATCCTCCATCAAGTTATTGATCGGCACACATCCCGTCCCGCGCAACCATGCATCCAGATAGCGCAGGCTGACGTTAATATTGTTGCGCAACCCGGCCTCGGTAATCGTCCCTTCGGGGAAGCGCAACAGATCGCTCGCCGTCACGCAGACATCTTCACGCTTCCTGCCGATCTGGTTCGGACTCTTCATCACGGCGAACTCTTCCAGCACCACCGGCACCAGCCCTGGATGAGCCACCCACGTTCCGTCATGTCCAGCGGTCACTTCGCGGCGCTTATCGGCCCGCACCCGGGCCAGCGCCTCTCCATTAGCAATGGGATCGCTTTTGATGGGGATGTAGGCTGACACGCCACCGATGGCGGGCGCGTTGCGACGATGGCAGGTTTTGATGGTCAGCAAAGAATAAGAGCGCATAAAATGAGTGGTCATCGTCAATTGATCGCGGTCGGGCAGGACAAAGGCAGGAATCGCGCTGAACTTCTTGATGGCGCTGAAGATATAATCCCAGCGGCCACAATTCAGGCCCGCCGAATGCTCGCTCAACTCATAGAGAATCTCATCCATCTCAAAGGCGGCCAGGATCGTCTCAATCAGCACGGTCGCTTTGATGGTTCTCCGGGGAATGCCCAGTTCCCGCTGCGCCACCACGAAGACATCGTTCCAGAGCCGCGCCTCCAGATGGCTCTCCAGTTTAGGCAGGTAGAAGTAGGGACCGGTCCCCCTGGCTAGCAGGCGTTGTGCGTTGTGAAAGAGGTAGAGGCCAAAGTCGAAGAGGGAGGCCGAAACCGGCTTGCCATCGATCAGGACGTGCTTCTCTTGCAGATGCCAGCCGCGCGGTCGCACAAACAGCACCGCCGTTTTCTCATGTAAACGATACGTCTTGCCATCAGGATTGGTATAGCTAATCGTCCCGGCGATGGCGTCGCGCAGATTGATCTGTCCTTGAATCGTTCCAATCCAGGTGGGAGCATGGGAATCTTCAAAATCGGCCATAAAGACGCTGGCCCCGGAATTGAGCGCGTTCATGATCATCTTGCGCTCGACCGGACCGGTGATCTCAACGCGGCGCTCCTGCAAATCGGCTGGTTGTGGCGCAACGGTCCAGCTGGCAGTGCGAATGCGCCGCGTTTTGGGCAGAAAATCCGGCAGGATACCGGCATCCAGCTCGGCCTGACGCTGCTTCCGTCTTTTGAGCAACTCCTGGCGACCCAGCTCAAACATGCGGCTCAACTTTGCGACGAAGCGTAACGCATCGGGTGACACTATTTCTGCAAATTCAGCGGTGACAGGCGCAATGACCTCGATTCCTTCCGTCGAAAGGGTTTTCGTCTGTATGCTCATAGCTGAAGTTCCTTCCAGTATCAATGAAATTGCGCCTCTTCGGTGGAACCGGTCAGGGCAGTCGTCGATGAGGTGCCACCGGCAATCACCTGCGCCACCTCGTCAAAGTAGCCCGTACCAACTTCGCGCTGATGCTTCGTAGCGCTATAGCCAGCGGATTCGAGAGCAAACTCGGCCTGTTGCAGTTCGGCATAGGCAGACATCCCATGCTCTTTATAGCCGAGCGCGAGATCAAACATGCTGTAATTCAGTGCGTGGAAGCCAGCCAGGGTGATGAACTGGAACTTGTAGCCCATAGCAGCCAGTTCTCGCTGGAAGATGGCAATCGTAGCGGCATCGAGCTTCTTGCCCCAGTTGAAGGATGGTGAGCAGTTATAGGCCAGCAGCTTGCCGGGAAATTGTGCATGAATGGCATCTGCGAAGCGTTGTGCCTCCTGTAAATTGGGCGAGGAGGTTTCGCACCAGACCAGATCGCAATAAGGAGCATAGGCCAACCCGCGTGCAATCGCCACATCCAGGCCGCCCCGCAGCTTGAAGAAGCCCTCAGAGGTGCGTTCGCCCGTCAAAAAGGGCTGGTCGGCGGGATCGATATCGGAGGTGATCAGGTGCGCACCATTGGCGTCGGTACGGGCAATCAGCAGGGTGGGAACGCTCAACACATCGGCAGCCAGACGCGCGGCCACCAGATGTTTGATGGCGGTCTGCGTTGGGATCAGCACCTTACCGCCCATATGGCCGCACTTCTTTTCAGAGGCCAGTTGATCCTCAAAATGCACGCCAGCGGCCCCGGCTTCGATCATCGCTTTCATCATCTCAAACACATTGAGCGGCCCGCCGAAACCGGCCTCACCATCGGCCACAATGGGGGCAAACCAGTCGAGATCGTCTTTTCCCTCAGCATGATGTATCTGATCAGCACGTTGCAGCGCCTGATTGATTCGTCGCACAACCGCTGGCACGCTATTAGCCGGATAGAGGCTCTGGTCGGGGTACATCTGCCC
>JAICIM010000191.1 GCA_025928885.1 Ktedonobacteraceae bacterium
TGGATATGAAGCATATGGTGGCGATGGAGTTGCTGATCATGCTGCTGCTCAAGCGCCACAACATCCCACTCAAGCGCGATGTCATCTTCATGGCGGCAGCTGATGAAGAGGCAGGCGGGCATCATGGAGCGCAATGGGTTGTTGAGCATCACCCGGAACTCATCCAGGCCGAATATGCCTTCAACGAGGGTGGCGGCTACGGTCTGGAGATTAACGGACAGCGCTACTATACGGTCCAGACGGCTGAAAAAGGCAGTTCTCGTTTCCGGCTGAGCGCCAGCGGAACGCCCGGGCATGGCTCGATCCCCCACGACGACAACGCCATTCTCAAGCTTGCTGCGCTGCTACTCAAACTGCAAGAGGCCAGCACGCCCGTTCACTTCACTGATACCGTGCGCGGCTATATTCGTGGCATCGCCGAGGCGCAACCGCCCGCCATCGCTGAACAATTTCTCGCTGTGCTTACGAATGAAGCAACCGCCGATGCTGCCGTTGAACGCCTGCCGGCTGAGGACACGTTTAAAAAAGAGCTGCATGCCATGTTGCGCAACACCGTCACCCCGACGATGCTGCACTCAGGCTCACAGATCAACGTCATCCCATCGGTGGCCTACGCCCAGCTTGATGCCCGTACGCTTCCTCACTGGACACCTGAACAATTCTTGCAAGAGCTGCAAGCGATCTTTGGCGCAGATGCGACTATCGAGTTCCTCGATCCTTCCATCCCACTGGAGGCCGATCTCGATTCGCCGCTCTTCCAGATCATCAAGGGTGTGCTAAAAGAGCATGACCGGGAAGCCACGGTGATTCCTGTGCTTCTGACGGGGGGAACCGATGCCAAACATGTCTCCCGGCTTGGCACCCGAGTCTATGGCTTTGCCCCTGAACGCTATATCAGCGGCGCAGAAGCATGGGGTGGCATTCACGGCCACAACGAGCGCATCCATATCGACTCCCTGCAATGGGGTACACGCGTCCTGTATGAGACCGTCACCCAATTCGCCAGTCAATAATGCTAATAAAGCCTGGGAAAGCTGCTTTATGTTTTTCCTTTCAAAATAGGAAAGACCTTTCCTACTCTGAAAGGAATATTTCATGTATTAGTGCGAAACCTGAAGAAGCAACTTCCCAACGCTTGTGTTGCTCTCTATAAGTTGGTGTGCCTGAGCTGCTTGCTCCAGTGGCAGCGTCCTGGCGATATCAATATGAATTTTACCCGTGACCAACAATGCAATGACCTTACGGGCAGTCACAACCAGATGTCCAGGATTAGTTTGCAGCAGGCCATTGAAGCTGTAACCCAGGACGCCCCGGTTATTCCCCAGCAGCGCACCGGGAGCGATCGGGAGATCGGGGTTGCCGCTGGCGTTACCAAAAAGCGCTATACGCCCAAAGGGAGCCAGCACACTCAAGCTCTGAGTGCGTGTTGGCTCTCCAGCGGCATCAAGCACCACATCGACGCCTCGCCCTCCGGTTATCGCACGCACAGCCTCAACAAAACCCTCGCGTAACACAAGCTGATCATAACCGGAAGCTCTGGCCGCAGTGATTTTCTGCACACTGCCCACCGTTCCCAGCACACGGCTCGCGCCCAATGTGCGTGCCAGTTGACCCGCGATACCGCCCACCCCCCCGGTGGCGGCATGGATCAACACCGTATCACCTTCCTGCAAGCGGGCCACGTTCACCAGCAGATCATAAGACGTGGTTGCCGCCACTGGAAAAGCCGCTGCGTCCGCCAGATCCAGCTGTCCATATTCATTTTCCAGGGGAATGGTCAGATTGGCCTCGGCCAGCGCAAGCTCAGCATATCCTCCGTTCTTGAGCAGAGCTGCAACGCGCTGGCCCACGCGCAACCCTTCAACCTGCTCACCGACCTCGTGGATATATCCAGCTACCTCCTGACCAGGCACATAGGGAAATTGCTCAACACGATAACCTCGCTGGCGAGCCATAATATCAATATAGTTTACACTGGTATAAGCCACCCGAATGCTTATCTGGCGCGGCCCGGGATGAGGATCAGGCAACTCTCGCAGGCTCAAAACTTCTGGTCCACCTATCTCAGGAATAACTATCGCACGCATACTTTTCTCGGCTCCTCTTGATCCTTCTAAGTTGTTTCTGAAGCTAGAGAGATCATACACGTTAGAGTTAGCTCTAAGTCAAGGGGGAAATAGGCCGAAAAGTAACAGGGGGGTTCGTCTCACATAATCTCAACAGAAAATACAGCAGCACGCGAACGTATCTATGCCCGCGTGCTGCTGAGAATGCATCTATCAATCTCTGATTAACAACTAACTCTTTCCCCGCGCGGCACGATAGCGTTGGATCAACGTATTGGTTGAGCTATCGTGGGAAAGTTTGGGTGCTTCGGCGCTCTCCAATTCGGGGATAATGCGGTTCGCCAGCACCTTGCCCAGCTCGACACCCCACTGGTCAAACGAGTTGATATTCCAGATCGTCCCCTGGACAAAGACTTTATGCTCATAGAGCGCAATGATCTTGCCGAGCGTATTTGGCGTCAAACGCTCAAGCAGCATGGTGTTGGTGGGATGGTTGCCCTCAAAGGTGCGGTGCGGCACCTGGAAGGCGGGAACGCCATCAGCTTCAACTTCCTGCGAGGTCTTGCCAAAGGCCAGCGCCTCGGTCTGAGCAAAGAAGTTTGCCATTAACAGATCGTGATGTCGTCCAATCGGATTGAGCGACTGATTGAAGCCGATGAAATCAGCCGGGATCAGCTTGGTTCCCTGGTGAATGAGTTGGTAGAAGGCGTGCTGCCCATTGGTTCCGGGCTGGCCCCAGATGATCGGCCCGGTCTGATAATTGACCGTGTTGCCCTCCAGATCGACGTGTTTGCCGTCGCTCTCCATGTCAAGCTGCTGCAAGTACGATGGCAGGCGGCCAAGATACTGATCGTAGGGCAGGATCGCCACCGTCTCGGCTCCGAAGAAGTTGTTATACCAGATCCCGATCAGGCCCAATAATACGGGCAAATTGCGCTCAAACGGCGCAGTACGAAAATGCTCGTCCATCTCGTGGAAGCCGGCCAACATCTCGTGGAACTGTTCCGGCCCGATGGCGATCATCAGCGAGAGGCCAATCGCCGAATCGTACGAATAGCGACCGCCGACCCAATCCCAGAACTCGAACATATTGGCGGTGTCGATGCCGAACTTCGCGACCTCTTTCTCATTGGTGGAGACTGCGACGAAATGCTTTGCCACCGCGTCTTCGCTGCCCAGCGCCCTCACACACCAGTCTCGCGCCGAACGAGCGTTGGTCAGCGTTTCCAACGTTGTAAAGGTCTTTGAGGAGATGACAAAGAGCGTCTCAGCCGGGTCAAGACCGTGTGTGGCCTCGACGAAATCGGTGCCGTCGATATTTGAGACGAAGCGACAGGTCAGGTTGCGGTCGCTATAATGCTTGAGCGCATCATAGGCCATATAGGGGCCAAGATCCGAGCCACCAATCCCGATATTGACGATGTTACGAATGCGCTTGCCGGTATAGCCAGTCCAGGCACCACTGCGCACGCGGTTGGAGAAATTGGCCATCTTATCCAGCACGGCATGCACAGCGGGAACAACATTCTCGCCATCAACAACGATCGACTGATCTTTGGGCGCACGCAACGCCACATGCAGGACGGCCCGCTGCTCGGTGACGTTGATCTTGTCGCCACGGAACATGGCGTCGATGCGCTCACGTAGCCCCGAAGAGTTCGCCAGATCGAGCAGGAGACGGATGGTTTCGTCGGTGATGCGATTCTTCGAGTAGTCGAAATAGACGCCAATCGCATCCAGAGCAAAACGTTCGCCACGCTGGTTATCTTCTGCGAACAGCGTGCGCAAATGGAGGTCTTTGACCTTCTGATAGTGTTCAGAGAGCGCCTTCCAGGAAGGGCGCTGTGTTAATGGTGTTACGGCTACAGCCATGACGGATACTCCTCTGAAAAATGTTTCTCTTTTAAGAATGTACTGCTGAGTTACCAGTTAGCAGGGGCATTATTGATGTTGTTTCCTCCCCAACCACCTCTCCTCCCTCATTCTATGATATCCTGACCCCAATCGTGCAACTCTTTCACGAGCAATGTGCTATCATATACAAAAAAATAAGACGACATTGATGGGGAACATATGCCCTTTATCTGCGTGCAGAGAGTGAGGTCCACAGGCTGAAAGACCTCGCTGCAATGATGGCAGAACCCGCCCCGGAGTTGCGTACGATGAGTACGCCGGGTTATCCTCCCGTTAGCAGGAAACGAGGGCAGCATTGTAACAATAGATGCTGCTAAATGAAGGTGGTACCACGAAACAGGTTCTTTCGTCCTTTGTGATGAAAGGGCTTTTTTTATTGCAATCAGGGAGCAGACAACACGATGTTAGCAGAGAAACAACTCTTTTTTGCGGGCGCAGGCGCGATCAGCGAGGCGATGTTGAAGGGCTTGCTGGAGGCCGGAGTTGTGCCAGCAGAGCAAATCACGGTCAGCAATCGCAAAAACCGCGAACGGCTTTTTCAACTTGGACAGAACTACGGGATACATATCAGTCAGCAACGAGAGCAGGAGATCGCCGCAGCAGATATCATCATCCTGGCGATGAAGCCGTTCGACATCCATCAGGCATTACAAGCAATAGGCGCAAGCATCACGCCCCAACAGCTTGTCATCTCGGTGGCGGCTGGCGTCTCTACAGAGACCATTGAGGCGCAATTGGCGACAGGCGTGCCGGTGATACGCGCCATGCCCAACACATCCAGCTTTGTGCAGGCATCGGCAACGGCGATCAGTCGCGGCAGGTATGCGACGCTTGAGCATCTTGAGCAAGGGAAGCAGATCTTTGCCGCCATCGGTAGCGTGAGCGAGGTCGCAGAGCAGCAGCTTGATGCCGTCACGGGTCTGTCGGGCAGCGGTCCCGCCTATATCTATTATGTGATTGAATGCTTGATGCAAGCCGGGCAACAGGTCGGACTATCCGAGGAAACGTGTCGTGAACTGCTGATCCAAACCCTCTACGGCTCTGCAAAGATGCTCAAAGCGACGGGGAAAAATCCCCAGGAGTTACGAAAGCAGGTCACTTCACCCAACGGAACCACGATGGCCGGGCTGGCAGTTCTGGAACAGGGAGAGCTATCCGATCTGCTTGCCAGGGCCGTTGAGCAGGCAACCAGGAGAGCAACTGAGATGGGGCAGGAGATCAGCGCCATTCAGCCTGCGTGATACTATAAGATCAGACAATGCATTTTTTTGAGAGGACAACTCTGCTATGACAACAGAACATCGCACAAATACCGGTCCATACGCTGCAACGGTGGAGCAAGATCCGCAGATAGGCTCTACCGTTATCTCGCTCTCTTATCAAGATTCTGCCCAACCGGAGCGCAGCATGACGATTGGCATCGCGCCCGAACTGGGCAGCAACCTGTTTCGTCTGCGCGTTGGCTCCCATGATATCCTTTATTGCGATCTGGAAGCGCTCAAACGGATGGACTTTACCGGCAATTTCGTTCTCTGGCCGCTGCCCAACAGGATCAGAGACAAGCGCTATACCTACGAGGGACAGACATATTCACTGGAAGCTGTAACCAGACCGCAGGGCAACGCAGTCCTCATTCACGGCCTCGTCTTTGATCGTCCCTGGCAGTATGAGCAGCCAGTCGTCACGCCAGAAGGGGCCAGCGTCACCACCTATGTCGAGATGAACGAGGATGCGCCCTATTTCGCCAGCTACCCGTTTCCCAGCCGCTTTTCGCTGACCTACAAGTTGACCAGTAGCGGCGTCACCATCACGTATAAGGTTGAGAACAAGGGGACAAAAGACCTGCCCTTCGGCTTCGCGCTGCATCCCTATTTCTCCCTGCTCTCTGGCAAAGAGGAGACGCTGGTCAATCTTCCTGCCGAAGCCGTTATGGAGGCGGACGACGAGCTGCTCCCCACCGGGCGCGTCTTCGATGTCAACAAGATCATGTACGCCATGTACGATCTGCGCACACCTATCCCGGTCGAGTATTTAAAGCTCGATCATGTCTATACCCACCTGCACAAGCAGCAGCCCGCTGTTCTTGACTATAAGACACAGGGTTTCCAACTGGAGATCGGAGGAACCGACGATTTCACCCATATCGTCATCTATACGCCCGCTGATGGCTCGCCGTTCGTTTGTGTCGAACATCAGACCTGCTCCACCGATGCCGTGAACTTTCACCAGGACCCGGCCCTGCGCGACCTTGCCCACCTGCTAGAGGTCCGTCCAGGCGAGAGCAGTAGCGGCTCCCTGTTTTACACCATCAAATTCGCTTAATCTCCATCTTATGGAGGAGAAGGGCAGAGGAACAAGAACCACATCCTCTGCTCTTGTTGATCTGGCGCGAAATGATGGCAATACCGGACTTCTTGCCCGTCCAGTAAAGAGCAAACGACCTGAAACGTGGTAGTGAGAGTAACATCACACGATCAGGAAGGAAGTCTTTACTTTGGTAGATCACACAACAAATAAGCAGCCCGAACGAGATCCAGCAGTGACGGCAAAGAAGCGCCGCGACATCCGCAACAGAAACGACATTGTGGGAAGGACAACTTTGGAGCTGCCATCGCTCTCTGGCCTCGAACCCATGCCACTCTTTCCGCCCAAACAAGAACCAGCGCCGGCTCCGCACCTGGACGCCGCTACCTCCTCACCTACCATCTCCGCGCCAAAAGAGCAAGCCATCGTGTCAGCAGAACCACCCACCGATGCAACGAATAAACCGCCAATACCTCTGCCACAAACAACAGATGCTCGATTACGAGCGGTCCCGGCCCGACCTGTTCCCAATCAGTCGCAGCAGACTTCCGGGCTTTCATTAAAGGAGATCACGGGACAGACAATCACAGGGCAAACCACGTCTCATCCTCTGAAGCGCATTCGTCTACGTCCCCTGCTCAAAGCGCTCAAAGCGGGTCTGGTACTGGCCCTCCTCTGCATCATTATCGGCGGTGCATTCGCCTATTTTCATATTTCAACCAGCGTTCCACAAGCCTCCAATGCTATTACTCTCCATCAACGCGCCTCTCCGACCGGGCAGCGGAGCGGCGCCACGCCTGGAGAGAGCAGCATCGCGGTCGGCGACCAGCCAATCATTGAATTGCAAGGCTACAGAGGCAACGTGAGCATCGCGGCAGGGCAGACGGGTTCTATTTTCATCAAAACAAGCGGCGACCAAACCACAAACGCAGACAATCTCCACTATACACAATCACACGACGAGCAGGGGCATGATCTCGTTCGCATCATCAATCAGGCGATCCATCAGAGCATCAACTATGAAATCCTCTCGCCACGCGCCACCGAAGTACGCGTCACCATTGACTCCGGCTCCATTGCTATCGCTGGCATCAGCGGCGTCACCATCCTCTCCACCAATGGCAACATCTCAGTACAAGATATCGCTGGACCCACAAACATCGCTACCCGGAACGGTGATATCACATTGAACAGCGTCAAAGGCGCGATGACCGTACAAACCAGTAGCGGCTCCATCAGGGGAAACACTCTCGACGGACAGATCAAGGCCACCACCCGCAATGGCGATATCGTCGTCCAGCACGGCACACTGCACGAGCAATCGCAACTGCAAACCCAACAAGGCTCTATCACCTATGCTGGCACCATCGCTACCAAAGGTGACTATAAGATGTCTACACAGAACGGCAATGTAACCCTGACCCTGCCAGCAACCAGCGCTATGCAGTTGCACGCAAACATCCATTCTGGCACACTGAACAATGCTTTTCGCACGGCTAGTGGCCCCCATGCTCAGGTATCGATAAACGTGGACAGCGGCTCCATCATCATCAAGAAAGCCACCTGACCCTAGCTTCGCACCACTTTGTTGAGAAACCACTGAGCGGCGATCAGGGTTTTCGCATCTATAATCTGCCCCTGCTCCACCGCTTGCTTGAGATCGGGAAGCGTCAATTCCACCAGTTCGATATCCTCATGTTCAGATGCCACGCCACCTCCCTGAGAGACATGATCCGCACTGCCAACCTCAACATAATAGAGATGGATACGTTCGGAGCTGCCACCGGGCGAGACATAAAACGTGGCGATGGGGATCAGATCATGGCGCACCTCATACCCTATCTCTTCATGTATCTCGCGGCGAATCGTCTGCTCCGGCTGCTCTCCCTCATCCATCGTACCGGCTACAATCTCATGTATCCAACCCGGTCCCTTATCATAGGTGGGGTATCTGAACTGATTGATCAACAGCACCTTCTGCGTATCGCGATTGAAGACGAGCGCCGCCGCCGAATCGCCACGCTCGAACACCATACGACGCGCTGTCTGGCTCATCTCGCCATTAAACTTCTGAAAGCGCACCTTTGCTTCTTCAATGGTAAACACATCGTGAAAGACGGTCTGCTTGCTCTGAACATCGACTTGCATAATTGTTACCTCTCCTGAATCTATCTACTACTTTCTTAGATAACACGTTTGTAAAGCACAGGCTGATGATGGTTTGGCGTATCCATTTCGGGTGCCGACAGCGTGGGAAGAACAGGGTCACTTTTCAGAGAGGAGCAGAAAGAACTATGACCGCACAACAGCCAACACCGCTGCTGGTCGTTTTCGCCAGTCAGACCAGCATGCATAACGCCATCCAGGAGCTACACCGCGTCGGCATTCAGGAGCAGAGCATTTATCAACAGGCCAACTCTTCCTCAGCAAATCAGAGAATCAGCATTGCTCAGAATCTTCAGGACATGGGTATAGAGCCAGGCGAGGCGCAATTTTACGAACACGAATATCAGGCAGGACGCGCCATACTTGTGCTTTATCCCGGCGCTCGCTGGCAGGAAGCGAAGAACATTCTCATCCAGCAGAACGCCTATCATTATGGCATGCCACAGACGCCCAATGAAGGCCAGCGGGCAAAGGAGATTGGAGCCGTCACACCTGGACAGCGACCAGACGATAGTTCTCAGACCGGGATTGCCACAACCGCTGATGGCACGCAGGCTATCGCAACCAATCCCGATGTTATTGAGGCCGATATCACGCATGCCGAGAAGATCTTGCGGGAGCAGCACAGGGATTAACAGGTGAAACTTTCCTTCTCGACTGCTCGTATATCATCTGGTACTGGTCCGAACAGTTGTCACTACCCGTCTCAACAAAGGAGAGCGATTCATGAACAAATTTTTTAATGCAGTCTTGATTGGAGTGGGCATTGGACTTCTGATCGCGCCGATGCCCGGACGCGATATGCGACAGCTCTTGCGCTCGCGCTTCCAGGAACTTATGGGACAGAGCGACCAGACAGGGGCGTATCAGGTGAATGGAGGACAACAACCCTCAGCAAGTCAGCGAGATTTAAAGCAGACGGCAGAAACGGCGATGAACGCCAAAACTGAGGGGACGCTGGCCGCTAAAACTCCCGGCTACTACGAACCAGCCTATCCCGAATATGTCAATCCCGAACGTACTTCCAATCCATAACCCACACTTAGCCATTTTAACGAGCATGGAGACGCAGCAGCAACACGCCTCCATGCTTTTCTTTTCCATATTTACATCAGTGTTTTACTATATATTTCAGACAATAAAATCATAAAGCCATGAATTAAATATGATATCGGTGATCTTTTTGATCTCATTTTCTACTATCACAGAAAACTCCTACTCAACAATAAACCCTTTGACAATAACACAAGAATTATGTTAGCTTGTCTTGCGCAAAGTCAAATTTGCTCCGATCACATATCGATGTTAGTGGAAACAGCATTTTGTTTTCCATTTTTTACCTTTCACGGGTAAAAAGAAAAGGAGATGGCTCATGTGGCCGTTTGATAATAACAATCAGCAGGTTTATCAACAGTATGCACAGGCGTATGACTCGGGCAATTACAATGGATTTGATCCATTTCAGGCGTTGGGGCATATCACTCAGTTTATGCAGGGCGCTCCCCTGGATACCCAGCATAATCTCTACCGGCAACATTTTGAGCAGATGCCGTATGAGCAACGCGCCGCGCTGGTACAGCAGATGCCGTATGAATATCAGGCAGATCCCAATGATACCAATGCACTGGCCCACAACTTTGCACGGTTGGGTCAGGAAAGGCCGAATCTGTTGCAGACCATCTTTAGCCATCCCCTCTTGCTCGGCGCATCTGTAGGGCTGGCAGGATTGATCGCCAAGCATATGCTTTCACACCACCAGCAGCAGCAACAGCAGCAGGGATATGGCAATCAGCAGTTTGGCGGCGGGTATAATCAGGGCTTCCAGGGAGGCTATCAGCAGGATCAGTATCAGCAGCAGGGCCAGTACCAACAGCAGAACCAAAACCTGCAGCAGGAAGTTGATCAGTTGCGCAGCGAAGAGCAAGAGCTGCGCCGCGAATTGAGCGAAGAAGAACAGCAGCAGCCACGCCACCATCGCCACCACAATCAGGGCTACTAGGACTAGTAGTAACATCTGACATAGCGAAAGATCGGGTCAGAAGGAACGCTCTAACCTGATCTCTCGCTCCTTGTTTTTACGGCACCGTCTCCCACTCGTGCCAGCTCCCCTCGTACCACTTGCGCAACAGCACATTACTCTCCGTTCTGGCAAATATATCGATATGATTGATACCCCAGGAGAACGCCGCCGGGCTGGTGGTGATAGCTCCACCTAACGACATCCAATCATGCCAGCGCCCATCGTAATATTTGTAGAGCAGCCCGTTATCAGTGCCGCGTGCAAACACATCCAGCCGTCCCGGTCCCCACGAGGTCGCCGCCGGATCGGAGGCAAGTACGCCGCCCAGCGATTCCCAATCATGCCACGCTGCCCCATCGTAGGCTTTGTGCCACAGCGCGTTATCAGCGCCGCGTGCAAACACATCCA